>DASWMO010000181.1:0-5859 GCA_036399715.1 Rubricoccaceae bacterium | reverse complement strand
GGAGCACACCGGGTGCCTCGGCCCCCTCCCCTACTCCACCTCGGCCCAGAAGCGGTAGAGTGGCCACAGCTCCAACTGGGCGTCGATTCCGGCCGAGACGAGGCCCGGGCCGAGCGCGAGCAGTTGGGCGCGGTCGATGCGGCGCGAGAGCCAGATGCCTCGGGCGCGGGCGAGGCCCGGCGGGAGCGCGTCGAGGGGCTCGGAGACTTCGGGGTAACCCTCGGGCTTGGTGACGTGCGGCGCGAACGCGAGGCGGTAGCCCCGGCTGAGGAGCGCGTTGAGCAGACGCAGGCCGTCGGGGTCCTCGACCGTCCGCTCGCGCGCGGCGCGGAAGAGCGCTCCGGAGTAGTCGCCGGCGTAGAGCGACCAGCGGAAGCCGTCCGGGTAGACCGCGTGCGAGAGCTGAATGTCGGTGAGGCGCTTGCGGCCGGTCCGGTAGAACGACATCCACAGGTGGTGGTGCGCGCCGCCTGCACCGAAGTCGTTTTTGAGCAGGCGGCTGAAGACGCCCTTCTCGGTCTCGAACGGGAGGCCATTCGGAATCGCCCAGTTGAGGGCGAGGTCGTCGCGGTAGAGCCGGAACGGCGCCTCGACGCTCGCCTTGAGGACGGCTTTCTCCTCGCGGTAGCGTCCGATGTGCGGGTCCGCTTTCAGGCGCGCGAGCGCGTCGAGGCCCGCCTCGGGGAAGCCCGCGAACGTGAGGTCGAGCAGCGCCGCGCGGCGGTCCGGGCACGCGTGCAGGGCGGGCGCGCCCACTCCATCGGGCGGACCGGTCACATCCCGGCGCGGCCTTCGAGGGCGCGGCTGAGCGTCGCCTCGTCGGCGAACTCGAGGTCGCCGCCGATGGGCAGCCCGCGCGCGATGCGTGTCACGACGACGCCGAACGGCGCGAGCAGTTGCGAGACGTAGTAGCTCGTCGTGTCGCCCTCAACGTTGGGGTTCATCGCGAGGATGACCTCGCGGACGGCCGTCCGCGGGCGGTCGTCTTCGGTCTGCTCGTCCGCCGTGTCGTCGCCGGACGGCTCCGAGACGCGGCCCGGGGCGGCGAGCGACGTCGCGACACGGGCGACGAGTTCGCGGATGTGCAGGTCGTCTGGCCCGACGCCGTCGAGCGGCGAGATGGCCCCGCCGAGAACGTGGTAGAGGCCGCGGAAGTCGCCCGTCCGTTCGAGCGCGAGGACGTCCGAGGGCTCTTCGACGACGCAGATCACGCCGCGGTCGCGGCGCTCGGACTCGCAGACCGGGCAGGGGTCGTGGTCGGTGACGTTGAAGCAGACCGAGCACTGCTTGACCTTGTCCTTGGCGGCGACGAGGGCGCGGGCGAGCTCGACGACCTCCTCGCGGGGCATCTTGAGCACGAACGCGGCGAGGCGCTGCGCGGTCTTGCGGCCGACCGTCGGCAGCTTCGAGAGGTGCTCGACGAGCGCTTCGACGGTCTCGGACGTGAGGTGCATGGTCGGGTGACAGGTGGCGGGTGGACAGGTTACGGGCGAGGGGTGACAGGGATCAGACACCTGCCACGTGCAACCTGCGCACGTGCCACCCGTGCCTCAGAGGCCGAGCGCGCCGAGGTCCATCCCGGGCGGGAGCATCGAGGCGGCGGCGGCCTGCATCCCGCTCGCCTTGAGCGCCTCGGCCTGCTCGAGCGCCTTGTTGACGCCCGCGAGGACGAGATCTTCGAGCATCTCGAGGTCGTCGGGGTCGACGGCCGTCGGGTCGATCTTGATCGAGACGAGGTGGCCGGCGCCATTAGCGACGACGGTCACCATGCCGCCACCGGCCTCGGCCGTGACGGTCTGCTCGGCGAGGCGCGCCTGCGTGTCGGCGATCTGCTGCTGCATGTCGGCCATCTTGCCGAAGAGGTCGGCCATGTTGGGCTGCTGGTCCATCTGATGTGGGGGACTGAGTGTGGGGTGCGAAGCGGAATGCCGACTGCCCGAGCACCTCGTACCCGGTCCCATCGGACCTGTCTACTGCCAGACGATCTCGGCGCCGAAGCGCTCGAAGAGGGCGCGGACGACCGGGTGCTCGTGGCGCATCGCTTTGAGGCGCTCGAACGGGTCCGCCGTGGCGGCGGGTTCCCGGCCGCGGGCGGTCTCAGCGCGGACGAAGCGCAGCGGCGGTGCGGCCTCGCCGAGAAGCGTGGAGAGCGCGGCCTGGACCTCGGCGGCGTGCTCGGCCGCGACCGCGACCGCGAGCGCGTCGGAGAGCGCGACCTCGACGGCGCCGTTGTAGACCCGCACGACGTCGGCGCCGGCGAGGAACGACGCGAGGCGGATGCGCTGCTCGGCGCGGAGGGCGACGGCGAGCGCGGGCCAGAGCTCGCGGATGCGGCCGAGCGACGACGTGAACGGGTCGGCCACCGACGGGCCGCCGAGCGTCGGCGCGGCGCCCGAGTGGCCGTCGCCGGAGGGGCCGGCCGAGCGCGGGCGGAGCGCGGGCGGTCCGAACAGCCCCCCGCCGGGCACGGCGGGTGCCGGGGCATCGGGGCGTGGCGCCACCGGACGCGGGGCCGGCGGCGGGGTCGGGCGCTCGTCGGGCGTGGCGATGCCGCCGTCGGGGGGTGCGTCGCCAGGGAAGCGGCGGCCCGACGGCGGCGCGGCGCCGGGCGCGACCGGGCGGGCACGCAGGTCACCGTGGGGCGGCGGAATGTCGTCGTGGGCGGGCGGCGCGCCATAGGGCGCAGTCTCGTCGGGAGTCGCCGCGCGCGGCGGCGCGGCGTAGGTCTCGGGCGGCTCAGATGAGACGGTCGGCGCCGGGGCGGCCGGCGGCGCGGGTCGGGCGGCGGGCGCCGAGGCCGGCACTGCGGGAACGGGGACTGCGGCAGACAGCGCGGCCACGACCGGCGCGGCGCTCGGCGGGGGTGCGGGCGACAACGCGGCGGCTGGTGGACCGGTGGCCACTGCGGGCGGCGTGGCCGTGCGCGGGTCGAGCATGCCACCCGCCCGGGCGAGCGCGTCGAGGTGCGCGAGCAGGCGCTGGAGGTCGGCCGCCTTTTCGAGGCTCGCCATGCGAAGGAGGGCCAGTTCGACCGTCAGGCGCGGCTGGGCGCTCGCGCGGAGCGCGCCGATGGCCTCGTCGACGATCAGCAGCAGGTGCAAGAGGTCCGCCTCGGCCCACGGGCGTGCCGCCTCGACGGTCCGGGCGCGCATCGCGTCCGTGCCTTCGACGAGCGAGCCGTCGCCCGTGGCGCGGGCGGCGAGCAGGTTGCGGACGTGGTCGGCGAGGCCGAGCAGGAACTCGCGCAGGTCGTGGCCGCGGCGGACGACGCCGTCGAGCAGCCGGAGCAATCCCGCGCGGTCGCCGGCCGCGGCGCGGTCGGCCGTCTCGAACAGAAGGTCCTCCTCGACGACGCCGAGCGCGGCGCGGAGGGCCGTGCCGATGAGATTCGTGCCGCACAACGCGATGGCCTGGTCGAAGACCGAGAGCGCGTCGCGCATGGCGCCGTCGCCGCGGCGGGCGACGAGCACGAGCGCGTCGTCGTCGGCCGTGATGCCCTCCTCGGTACAGATCGTCCGGAGCTGCTGGACGATCTCCGGGACGGCGATGCGGCGGAAGTCGAACCGCTGCGTGCGGCTGAGGATCGTCGGGAGGACCTTGTGGGGCTCAGTCGTCGCGAAGATGAACAGGGCGTGCTCGGGCGGCTCTTCGAGCGTCTTGAGGATCGCGTTGAAGGCGCTCGCCGAGAGCATGTGCACCTCGTCGAGGATGTAGACCTTCTTTTTGGCGCCCTGGGGCGGGATCCGGACCGTCTCACGCAGTTCGCGCATGTCGTCGACGCCGTTGTGGCTCGCGGCGTCGATCTCGATGACGTTCATCGCACGGCCGTCGTCGAAGGACGTGCACGCGTCGCAGGTCCCGCACGGCTCGACGTCGGGGCGCTCGGCGAGGGGCGTCTGGCAGTTGACGGCCTTGGCGAGGATGCGCGCGGCCGTCGTCTTGCCGACGCCGCGGGGGCCCGAGAAGAGGTACGCCTGCGCGAGGCGCCCCGAGCGGACGGCGTTGCGCAGCGTCTCGGCGACGTGCTCCTGCGCGACGAGCGCGCCGAACGTCTGCGGGCGGTACTTGCGGGCGGAGACGAGGTAGCGCGGGGCGTCCATCGGGCGGCGGGCGGGTGGCGGCCGAAGCTCGGTCGGCCGTCCGCCAACATACCGTCACGCCCGGCCGGCGGACGTGAATCCGGGCGCGTTACGGGGTCCGAATCGGGATCGGACCGCCCGCATTCGTCGCGCCGATGACCGCGCCTGCCGTTGTTGTGATGGCGACCAGCGGGACCGAGAGCGCGGCCGCGATGTGCCACTCGCAGATGTAGTCGGCTCCAGGATTGCACGACTCGGCCAATGCCACGATGGTCGTGACGGCTGCCCCGGCGGCCAGGCCCACGAGAAAGCCGCGTTTCGCTCCACGCCACGCGCCGCGAGCACGCGGTCCGGCCGAGGCAGGCTCAGCAAGAGGTTCCGCACGTACGCCCAGATCGACGTCGTGTGCGAGACGCGGCGCGGGGGACACGACGAGGATCCCACCGCCCGCGGGCTGTGCCGCCGAGACGGACGCGGCGAGCGTGGCGACAAGGACGAGAAGCGCGAGACGCATAGGTCCGGGTTCACCCGGCGGACAAGCGGTGGCGAGCGCCAATCATACCGGTTCGGGGACGGCCGCGCCTGATGCAAACGCACCAGCCCGCTACGCCCGCGCCTCCGTCACGCGCGTGCCGGCCCAGCGGTCGCCGAGGCGCGCGCCCTCACGGTCGACGGCGACGAGGACCGCCTCGCCGAGCGCGAGCAGGACCGCGACGTACAGCAGCGTCTGCCCGAACGGGATCCCGCGGTGCCCGCCGACGACGTACGTCACGGCCGGGATGCCGAAGGCGGCCGCGACGGTCGCGTTGCGGCGGACCGACGTCCGCCAGTCGAGGTCGCCGCCGTCGATGTCGTACGGCCGCACGCCGAGCCAGCGCTTGCCGAGCGACCGCGCGCCCCACTCGGCGTACGGGATCGCGTCGCGCAGGAGCAGGTACGCCGTCCCGACGAGCAGCCCGGCGCCGAAGACGCGGCTCTGAACCGGCCCACCGAGCGATGCGGCGAAGGCGGCCGGCGTGAGCGCGATCGTCAGCGCGAGCAGGCCGTCGAGAAAGGCGGCCGCGAAGCGGCGAACGCGGACGGTGCGGACGGCCGTCGCCACGCGGGCGGTCGACAGGTGGCGCGAAAGGGCCATTCAGAGCGGCGCGAGCCGGCGGGTGGAGCCCGGACGATAGCGCCCGCGCCGCCCCGGGTCCAAGTGAAGCCGCGGGAAACGCTGTGGCACCCCCGCGCCGGCCGAGGCGCTACGCCGTCCGCGCCTCGGCGGCGTCTCTGGCCGCGACGCCCGCCCCCGTCGGGTCGAAGCACGTCCGGCACCGCGGTTCGTAGGCGTCCTTCTCGCCAACGAGCACACGCGCGCCGTCGGCGACGAGGCGCTGCGAGTGGTTGGCCGGCGCGCCGCACCGCATGCAGACGGCGTGCAGCTTCGTCACGTGCTCGGCGACGGCCATGAGCTGCGGGACAGGATCGAACGGGCGCCCCAGAAAGTCCTGGTCCAAACCCGCCACGACGATGCGCCGCCCGTCGCGGGCGAGCTGCTCGACGACGGCGACGAGTTCAGGCCCAAAAAACTGCGCCTCGTCGATCCCGACCACGTCGGCGTCACCGACGAGGAGGAGCATCTGCTCGGGCGCCGTGATGACCGTCGACGGCATCGCGGTCGCGTCGTGCGACACGACGGCGGTCGCGTCGTAGCGCGTGTCGATGGCGGGTTTGAACAGGGCGACGCGCTGCCGCGCGATGGCCGCGCGACGGAGGCGGCGGATCAGTTCTTCGGTCT
>DASWMO010000180.1:0-12789 GCA_036399715.1 Rubricoccaceae bacterium | reverse complement strand
CCCATTCCGAGGTACGTGCGCAGTGCGGCGTCTCGGTGATCGTCGGTGTGCAACACGACGGACGGGTAGCCCGCTTCCGCCGCCACTGACATCGCCGCGGCCGTTGAGGCTGTGCCCAGACGAAGGCCGCGGTGTCTCGGGTCGACGACGACGAACATCAGCGTCGCCGCCGGCCGGAAGGCCGGGAGGTCGCAGACGGACGCGGTCGCGATGAGGTCCTCCGCGTGGAAGACCCCGACCCCCCCACCGGAGATGAGTAGGTCTGTCACGTCCCGCTCGAACGACGGCGGGGTCAGCACGCCGAACTCGTTGTGCGCGTTGAGCAGGTCCAGCCAGCGGTGACGGTCGCCCGGTCCGAAGGCCCGGATCTCGTAGCCGGGAGGCATCGCACAGGCCGGGACCTGGAGCGCCTGGAGATCGAATGTCATCTGGAGCTGAGCTCTCGACGGCGGGAGGGGGCGAAGGCCGGTCCGGGCCATCGCGCTCCGCACGGCGCGCAGACAGAAAGAAGCGACTCCGTGGGCCACCCTTCCCAACCGGGCCTCTCGTTCAGGCGAGGACGGCGGCACGGCTCTCTCGTACGGTCCGGTCAATCGCCTGGTGGAGTGCCTCGCACACCGTCTTGACGTTCTCCGGCGTCATCGACGGGTAGAGCGGCAGCGTGAGCAGTCGCGGAGCGAGCCGCTCGGTCAGCGCCGCGTCCGAGCGGACCTTTCCGGCGTAGGCCTTGAACTGGTGCACCGGCGGGTAGTGGACGCTCGTCTGCACTCCTGCCTGGCGCATCGCGGCCATCACGGCCTCACGGTCCGTTCCTTCGGGCAGGATCACAGGCAGGATGTGCGCCGACGCCTCGCCGAGAGGGGCGGCCGCGTAGGGAACGGCGAGGCCTGGCACGGCCGCGAGGCGGGCTCGGTACTGCCGGACGATGGCGCGCCGCTGCTCGTTCTTGCGGTCCAGCTTTGCGAGTTGGACACGCCCGAGCGCGGCGTGCATCTCGTCCATCCGGAAGTTGTAGCCCGCCTCGACGACGTCGTAGGAGAAGGCATGGCCGCGGTGGCGGTCCAGCGTCAGCGTCGTCATGCCGTGCGAGCGGAGCAGACGCAGACGCGCGGCGAGTTCGGGGTCGTCGGTCGTGACCATGCCGCCTTCCCCGGTCGAGAGGTTCTTGTTCGAGAAGAATGAGAAGCACCCGACCTCGCCGACCGCCCCCACAGGGCGCCCGCCGTGCGACGCCCCCGGCGCGTGTGCACAATCCTCGATCAGAGAGAGCCCGTGCGCGTCCGCGATCTGCCGGAGTGCGCCCAGGTCAACGGCGTAGCCGGCGTAGTGGACCGCTGCGATGGCCCGCGTCTTCGACGTGATGAGCCGCTCGACCGAAGCGGGTGAGACGCTGAAATCGTCTTCGCTCGTGACGTCGGCGAAAACCGGCGTAGCGCCCAGCGCGATGGCCGCGTTGGCCGTCGCGACGAAGGTGAGCGCCGGAACGATCACCTCGTCGCCCGGACTCACCCCGACGGCGCGGTAGGCAAGCTGGAGCCCGGCTGTGCAGTTGTTGACCGCAAACGCGTGAGCGACGCGGTGGCGCTCGGCGAACTCGCGTTCGAAGGCTGCAATCTGGTCGCCCATCGTGAGCCAGCGCGAGCGCAGCACAGCCGTGACGGCCTCGACTTCGGCGTCCTCAATATCGAGCTCGAACAGGGGAATCTGGAGATCAGACATGGATGAGGACGCGCGCAGGCGCCGAAGAGCGTTCGAGTGCGTCGAGGAAGCTGTCGCGGTGCTCCTCGAAGAGTTCGACGGCTCGCTCATAGTCGTCGTGTCGACCGATGTCCAACCACAGGGCGCCGCTCATATAGGAGCTCACCCGCTCGCCAGTGGCAAGAAGGCGCAGCACGAGGTCAGGGAAGTCGAGGTATTCGTTGGGGGCGACGAGGTCCAGGACGCGTGGCTCCATGAGGTACATCCCCATCGAGACGTCGTAGTGAAGGCTCGGCTTCTCGCGGTACCCCGTGATCCGGTTGTCGTCTCCGATGTCAAGCACGCCTAAGTCGATTTTGACGTCGCGGCGCGCCGTCGCGATCGTAAGAACCGCGTCGTGCGCGCGGTGGTGCGCCAGCATGTCGGCGAGACGCAGGTTGGTCAGCACGTCCCCGTTCATCACCAGGAAAGTCTCCGCTGGCCGATCTATGCTGGCAAGCGATCCAGCAGTGCCGGTCGGCTCGAGTTCATCGTGATACGAGATCCGGTGGCCGTCGGTAAGTGCGGGGCGCTGACTGATGTACGCCTTGATGAGTTCTGAGAGGTAGCCGACGGCGAGCGTGGTCTCCTGGATGCCTTGCGCCTTGAGTTGTCGAAGGATGATTTCTAGGATCGGCACCTCCCCGATGGGAACGAGCGGCTTCGGAAAAACTGTGGTGTAGGGGGCCAGCCGCGTGCCGCGGCCGCCAGCCAGAATGATGGCTTGAACCATGCGCGGCTTAGACGGTGTAGGCCGACCGGTCGTAGTCGGCAAGGTGGTTGGTGTACCAGTCGACACACGCGCGGATGCCATCGTCGAGCGAATAGGCTGGACTCCAGCCGAGCAGGCGTCGTGCCTTCGAGTTGTCCGAGATGAGACGAAAGACTTCGCTTTTGTCCGGCCGAATGCGCTGCGCGTCGAGCTCGACCTCAAGCGTGCGGCCGAGCACCTCTCCGATTGCGTGGACGACATCGCCAATGCTCACGCCTACGCCTGTTCCGAGGTTGATCGTCTCGCCCTCCACATCTGCTGCACCGCCAGCCGCCATGAAGCCAGAGACAGTGTCCAGTACAAACGTGAGGTCTCGCACCGGATCCAGCGATCCTAGACGAATGGGGCCCCCGCCGAGTGCCTGGGTAAAGATGGTCGGGATGACGGCACGGGCAGACTGCCGCGGGCCAAACGTGTTGAACGGCCGGACGGTGACGACGGGGAGGCCGAAGCTTCGGTAGTAGCTCTCCGCCAGCTTGTCCGCCCCGATCTTGGTTGCCGAGTACGGCGACTGTCCCTGCAACGGGTGTCCTTCGTCCATCGGGACAGTCACGGCTGTACCGTACGTCTCGCTTGTTGACGTGTGGACAACACGAGTCGTCTCAAATCGTCGCGCGGCTTCGAGCACGTTCAGTGTCCCGCCGATGTTGGTCTCGACGTAGCTGTGGGGCGCGACGTAGGAGTACGGGATCGCGATCAGCGCCGCGAGGTGGTAGACCGTCTCGCACCCGCGCATCGCGTCGGCGACAAACGACGGGTCCCGGATGTCGCCTCGAACGATCTCGACCGATGCGCGGACATCTTCCGGTAGAAACCGAAGCTGGCCGTCGTTCGAGTCCGACGTGTAGCGGACCATCGCGCGGACTGGCGTCCCCTGACGCACCAGTTCGTGAACGAGGTGACTGCCGATAAAGCCGCCAGAGCCAGTGACGAGAACCTGTTCAGCCATGTGCGGCAAGGGATTTAGCGAGAGAGGACGTGGAATCGGGCAGGGCCGGAGTCAAGGCCATCTCAGCCTCCATCATCTGCCGCAAGGCCTCGCTGGGCGTGTGCGAAGGCTTCGACGGCGACGAACGTGTCGGCCCCGCTGGTGACATCGTAGAGGATGAGTGCGAAGATATTGGCAAGCGCGGGTTGTCGCCGGTGCGCGCGTCGCGGATCTGGAAGGTCATCGAAGTGTCGACCAAGGAGAGACAAGGGCGTCGTGGAGCGCGGAAACCGTTCATTCGCCGCTCAGAGTGATGTGATTGCTCTGCCGGCATAACGTGAGGGAACAGTTATGGTGTCCATGCTCGCAGCGGTCATGCGTTCAATCAACCGGTAGGAAACAAGCTGTCGCCCATGCCAGCGCTTTGGGAGCCCGGACCTGCTCGTACAGCCCGATCAGCCCAAACCGGTTTGCCCTGAGCCAGTCGATGAGTTCTCCAGCCGCTGCTTGTCCCTCGTAGAGGGGAGCGAAGTTGATTTCTACCTGCACGACCCCGACAGATCGAGACCGAAATAGACCCACCGCTCCTTTTAAAACCTCAAGGTCGAACCCCTGCGTATCAATCTTTAGCAAATCTATGTATATTATGTCGTTCTTTTTACAATATATATCCAGTGTAGTCATTTTTAAATTCTCTTCATCTTTTATTTTTATCTCCGAAAAGGGACTCTGGTTATTCTTTTCAAGAAAAAGAAAAGAGCTTAATTCGCTATTCTCGTAGTGAAAGAACTTTTTTATCTCCTCCTGCGCTCCCAAGGCGGCATGCTCTACGACGACTGATAGATCGGCGTAGCGCTGTTTGAGCTGGTTGGCCAACTCTTCGTTTGGCTCGAACGCCCATATCTTGGGTTCTCCGAAAGCACCACGAATCATATCGATTGTTTGACCCCTATTCGCCCCAACATCGATCACTGTAGGATTGCTTTTATCGATCAACTTTGAGATATCATATTCTAATGATCTGTATGTTAAACTGTTTTTACCTATTATTTTTATATCTATTTTGAAAACTTTAATTAATAACTCTCTTAATCTTTTCTTGTATATATTCATGATTTTATGCTCCCGGGAAATTGTGTAGACGCTGGGAATATCTCGGTCTTCACCATCTGCCCAACGACGTCGGCCCCGCGCGTCTTGGCGTGCCACCCCAGCCGTTCGGCGGCACTGGACGGGTCGCCGCCCGAGTAGGCGAGGTCCGACGGCCGGAAGAACGCTGGGTCGATCTCGACGTGGTCGCCCGCGTCCAGCCCGACGGCGTCGAACGCCTCGTCAACGAAGGTGCGCAGGCTGCGGCTCTCACCCGTCGCAACGATGTAGTCGTCCGGCGTTTCCGCCTGAAGCATGCGCCACATGGCCTCGACGTACTCCGGGGCCCAACCCCAGTCGCGGACGACGTCGAGGTTGCCGAGCGTCAACCGCTCGTCGCTGCCTGCTGCAATCCGAACGGCAGCGGCGACGATCTTGCGCGTCACAAAGCGCTCGGGCCGCAGCGGGCTCTCGTGGTTAAACAGGATGCCCGAGCAGGCGTCGAGCCCATACGCCTCGCGGTAGTTCGCGACCTGCCAGAAGGCGGCGGCCTTCGCGACGCCGTACGGGCTGCGCGGCCGGAACGCGGTCGTCTCCGTCGCAGGGACGCCACCCGTGTCGCCAAAGCACTCGCTGGAGCAGGCGTTGTAGAGCCGGGCGGGCATCCGCGTGAAGCGCAGCGCCTCGAGCAGGTTGAGGGTCCCGACCGATATGCTCTCGAGCGTCTCGACAGGAAGCTGGAATGAGAGCCCGACCGACGTCTGGCCGGCGAGGTTGTAGATCTCGTTTGGCTGTGCGTCCGCGATGACCTGCAGGACGCTCCGGAAGTCGGTGAGCGTCATCGAGACCGTCTCGACGCGGTCAGCGATGCCGAGGCGGTGGAGGTTGGAGAACGACGCCGTCTGCGCGTCCCGCGACGTCCCGACCACGGTGTAGCCTTTGCCCAGCAGCAGGCGGGCGAGGTACGCCCCGTCCTGCCCGCCGACGCCGCAGATGAGCGCGCGCTTCATCGGGCGACGTTGCAGATCATGGCCTCGGCACGCCTGGCGAAGTGCGGAAAGGCGAAGTGGTCGAGCCCTGCCGGGACGCCTCTAGGCGTCGCGAGCGTCGCGAGGATCGCAGCGTCGATTTCGGCCGGTGCGGACGGGTTGACGAGGCGCCCGAGCTGGCCATGCCGCAGCGCCTCGCGCCCGCCGTCCGTCGTGCTCCCTACAGTTGGAATGCCACAGGCGAGCGCTTCGAGAAAGACGAAGCCGAAGCCCTCGCCTTCGCTCGGCATCACGTAGGTGTCGGCGAGGCGGAAGTGATCTGCCTTCTCGGCCTCGTCTATGAAGCCCGTGAACACCACGTGACCGGAGACGCCGAGTGACGCCGCGTATGCTTCCAGTCGCGGGCGGTCGTCGCCCGTCCCGACGATGACGTACACCAGGTCCGGGTGCTCGGGGAGGAGCCGCGCGAGCGCATCCATGACCACATCGAAGCCCTTGTAGCGCTCCTTGCCGGCGAGCCGGCCCGTCGTCATCAGGACGCGCTTACCGCGCAGCCCGTACCGGTCCAGCAGCGCCGGGCTCTTCTCGCCGGGCCCGTACTGGTCCAGGTGGATCGCGTTGGGCAGCAGATACGGGCGGGCGTGCCCGATGGGCGCCCACGCCTCGAACCGCTTGCGGGTGACCTCGCTGATGGAGTACACCGCATCGACGGCCCCCAAGGCTCGGGTCATACCGCGGCGAGTCAGGGGCGTCCAGACATCGATGCCGTACACCCCGAGGACGAGCCGCGCCCCGGAGAAGGATTTCAGCGCCGCCGCGAGGGGCAGCAGGTTGACGTGCGCGCACAGAATCACGTCCGGCCGCTCGGCCGCGGCGAGGGCCGCGCGGCCGGCGTAGCGGAGCAGACTGCCGGCGCTCCGCGTGTCGTAGCGAACGCGCGACGGGACCGGCTCCAGCGGCCCCACGACGAGGCGCGGCAGGGCGACGACGACGTCCACGGCTGCGCTCGCGCCGAGGGCGTCGAGGAGGTCGCGGTTGTACTGGGCGATACCGCCGTGTCCGCCGTAGGCGTCAGTGACGAGGGCAAGGACGCGCACACCTCTGGCCGTTCCCCGACTTGGCGGAGAGGCGCCATGGCGCGTCTTTACGGCAGGAGGTGTGGTCACGGGGCGGTCCACCGAGTGCGTGGCAGAGCGGACATCGTCATCCCGTGAACGCCTCATAGACCGTGCGCGTCCAGCCGCGGAGACCGCGTTCGGCGTGCTCCTCGCCGGCGAGCCACTCGCGGACGGGGATCGAGAAGCCCGTCTTGGGCCGGCTCAGCACGCCCGCCGGGAGGGCCGGTCGCGGCGTGGCAGCGAGGGCCTCCTTGCTGACGCGCTCAGAGTGGCCCGCGACGTCGGGCGCGAGGGCGCTGAGGAGAGTCCAGTCCACGAGCGGCGTGCGGACTTCGAGGCTGTGCGCCATGCTCGCCCAGTCCGTGTCGCGGAGGAGCTGGTTGCGCATGTACTGGACGGACTCCATCGCAGCGACGCGCGCGTGGTCCGAGCCCTGTCGCGCCGCGGCTGCGTTGAGCGCGTCGAGCGGGCGGAGCGCGGCGAGGCCGGCGCGGGCCATGTCGCGACCGAGGATGCCACCCAACTCGTACGGCATGAAGAGCGCCCGGCGGAGCAGGTACGCCCCGCCCCACGTGCCGCCATACTCGGCGAGGCCGGCCGCCTTGGGGCTCGTCACACGGCGCAGGAGAGGCGCTGTGGCGACGCGCGCGGCCCGCCCGAGGGCGGCCGGCACGGGCCGCATCGCGCGGACGAGGCGCGGGACCTCGCGGAAGCTCGGGTAGCCGCCGAAGAGTTCGTCGCCGCCGACTCCGGAGAGGGCCACCTTGAGGCCCGTCTGGGCTGCGGCGCGGCTCACGAAGTACGTGTTGACGCCGTCGAGCGTCGGCTGGTCCATGGCCGCGAGCAGGTCCGTGCGGGCGTCGGCAAAGTCGCGGGCGGTCGTCCAGACGGTCTGATGCTCCGCTCCGACGTGGCGCGCGACGGCTTCTGCGAGCGGGACCTCGTCGTCGGACGTGCCCCGGAATTCCTCGAAGCCGAGCGTCACCGTCTTGAGCGTCCCACCGATCTCGGCCGCGAGTGCGGCGAGCGTCGCCGAGTCGCGGCCGGCCGAGAGGAACACGCCGACCGGCACGTCGGCGACGAGGTGGGCGCGGACCGAGTCCAACAGGGCCTCGCGTAGGCTGCCGGGCGCACCGTCGGATACACCGTTGGGCGCCGTGCGCGTCCCGCTGCGGAACGCGTCGGGGACGGATGCGAAGGGGACGGCGTCGCGTGGGCCGCCGGCATCGGCCCAGAGCGTGTGGCCCGCGGGAAGGGCCCGAATGCCGCGGTAGAGCGTGTACGGCTCGGGGACGGAGCCCCAGAGGAAGAAGCCCGCGTGGCCGGCGGGCTCGGGCGCCGTGTCGATACCGCCCCCGGCGAGGAGGGCCTTCACCTGCGAGGCGGCGCGGAACGTGCGGCCGTCGTCGGCGACGTAGAGCGGCTTGATGCCGTACGGGTCCCGGGCGAGCAGCATCCCGCCGCGCTCGGCGTCCCACAGCGTGAAGGCGTACATACCGCGCAGGTGGTCGACCAGGCCCGCGCCGTGGCGCGCGTACAGGTGCAGCAGGACCTCCGTATCCGACTCCGACGCGAAGCGCGCGCCGTCGGCTTCGAGCTGCGTGCGGAGGGCGCGGTAGTTGTAGATCTCGCCGTTGAACGCCACCGAGAGCCTACCGTCCGCCGAGTGCATCGGCTGCGCGCCACACACCGAGAGGTCGATGATGGCGAGGCGGCGGTGCGCCAGCCCGGCGCGCCCGTCCGGCGCGGTCCAGACCCCGTGCCCGTCCGGCCCACGGCGCGCCATGTGAGCGCCGACGCGCGCGAGCGCGTCCGGATCCACCCCGCGACCCGTCCGGTCGAGGACGGCTGCTATGCCGCACATAGAACGTCGGGGGCGGCGGGGCCGCAAGGAGGCAGGGGGCGAGTCAGGAGTCGAGGGATATGGCTTCGCCCCGTCAGTCACACGCCACGCGTGGTCCTGTATGGGGCACCGAGACGCGCTCGGTCAGGAAATAACCTACACCGGCCGCGCCGGTGAAACCGGACACGTTCGAACAAATGCGCACCAACACCGAGCGAGAACCGCCACACTGGACACGCAGACCGTGCATCTCTTTCGGTCCAGACTCTAGCGCATGTCCGGTCGAATAAACGGCCTCGCCACCGCGTAGACGCTCGCGTGCGCCGGGGCCTCTGACGCCGGACGCACGGCCCAGTCGGCCGGGAGGTGGATGCGGACGGCCTGCTGCACGCTCGGCACCTCGACGAGCAGGTACAGATCGCGTGGGTGCCCGACGACGCGCCCGTGGACACCAGCGAGCGGCCCGCGCAAGACGTATACCTCGGCACCGAGCGGGAACGCGTCACGGCCGACGGCCTCGACGCGCTCTGGTGACGCTGCCAGCGCCCGAATGAGCGCCATCTCACGGTCCGGCACGACGGCGAGCACGCCGCCGAAGTGGACCGTCTTGACGACGCCCTCGTCTTCCAGCGCGCCGAGACGCGCGCGCTCGTCGACGCAGGCGAATAGGTAGCCGGGGAAGAGCGGCACCTCGACCCGCTGCTGGCGGTCCGACCACTGCCGGAGGGTCGTCCGGAGGGGGAGAAACACATCGAGGCCCGACGCAGCGAGACGCTCCGCGACACGCTTCTCAGCGCGCGGCTTCGTGTAGAACACGCGCCAGACGGCGGTGGCAGGCGTCATGCGTCGCGCGAGGGGCCCGGAAGCGACTCGGTATACCCGTAGGCATACTTCAGGTCGTAGCCCGTCGTGTAGCGGTACTTGTAGCCGTAGGCCTGCGTCGCGTCGAAGCCGTTGAAGACGGTCCCGATCACCGCCGCGCCGACGCTCTGGAGCTGCTCGAGCGCGCGGGCGAGTTCGAAGTCCTTGGTCTGGCCGGCGCGGGCGACGAGGACCGTCGCATCGACCTGCGTCGAGAGCAGGACGGCATCCGTCGCGGCGAGGATCGGCGGGGCGTCGATCACGACGGCGTCGTAGCCCTCGGCCCACGCGGCGAGGCGGTCGCGGAAGGCCCGCGAGCCGAGCAGCTCGGACGGGTTGGGCGCGTGGAGGCCGGCCGCGAGCACGTCGAGGTCCTCGACGCCCGACGCCGTGTGGCCGGGCGGCAGCAGGCCCGCCTCGATGGGCTGGAAGAGCACGTCCGAGACGCCGGGCGTCCGCGAGACGCCGAAGAGGGCGTGCTGGCGCGGCCGCCGCAGGTCGGCGTCGACCAGGAGGACGCGGCGGCCGGTCTGCGCCATCGCGATCGCGAGGTTGGCGGCCGTCGTGGACTTGCCCTCGCCGGGGCTCGCGCTCGTCACGAGAACGGTCCGCACGACGACGTCGGGCCGCGAGAACTGAATGTTGGTCCGGAGGGCGCGGTACGCCTCGGAGGCCTGTGCGAGCGGGACGAGCAGGACCGTGAGGTGCGTGCCGAGGCTGCGGCCGTTGACGGTCACGGTCTCCTTGCCGCCGAAGTCCTGCTTGACGAGCGTCGTCGTGTCCGGGATCGTCCCGAGGACCGTCAGCCCGCGGTCGCGAAGGTCCTCGGGGCGGTGCAGGCGGTGGTCCAGGCGGACGCGCAGCAGGGCCAGCCCGACGCCGCCGCCGAGGCCGAGCAGCAGGCCGAGCAGCACGATGCGCCGGCGGTTGGGCTCGAACGGCAGGCCCGGCCGGTTGGCCGCGCTGATGACCTCGGCGTAGCCGAGCTCGGACTGTTCGGCGACCCGGGCTTCCTGGAGGCGCTCCTGGAGCGCCGTCATGAGGCCCTCGGTCGCCTGGCGCGAGCGCGTGAGGCGCGCGAGCTCGACGGCCTGGCTGGGGATGCGCGACAGCTCGGCCTCGTACGTCGCGAGCCGGCTGTCGATGGTCGACGCCTGCGCGTCGAAGCCACTCTGCTCGATCTGGGCATCCGTCCGGCGGCGGCGCAACTCGGAGACGCGCCCGACGCCCTCGTCGGAGGGGTCCACGCCGCCCGAGGCGACGGCCCCGGTGGCGTACTCGTCGGCGAGCGTGTCCGCGCGGCGGCGCAGGCGCGTGATGCGGTCGCGGCGCGTCGAGATGAGGTCCGGCACGCTGCCGTCGGGGGCGTTGCGGAGCTCGGGGTTGCGGCCATAGTAGACCTCGAGCTCGCCCTGGAGGCGGCGGATCTCCGTCTGCGTCGCCGTGATCTCGGCCTCCGTCCCGGGCGCGACGCGCGCGGCGATCCGCTCGCCGAGGCGCGGCTCGACGCGCGCGAGCTCGCCTCCGATGGCCGATGCCGATGCGCCACGCATGCGGCCCGCGATGGCCGCCTCGTCGCGGGCGGCTTCGAGCGAGGCGATCTGCTCGACGATGCGCGTCGCCTCGTCGTCGAGGCGCATCGCGCCCTCGCGCGTCATGTAGGCCCGGACGGCCTCCTCGCGGGCGACGAGCTCCGTCGCGAGCGAGTCCACCTGCGCTTCGAGGAACGTGCGCGTGGCGCGGACGCTCGCGCGGCTGCCGCTGCGCGCGCGGCCGATGTACTGCTGCGCGTAGGCGTTGGCGACCGTCTGCGCCTCCTCGGGCGACGTGCTCGCGACTGTGATGCGAATCGCGTCGAGGTCGCGGCCTTCGGGGGCGACGGTAATGGCAGACCGAAGGCGCCGCGAGACGGATGCGGCGTCGGCGGGGGCGCCGCCCTCGCCCTGGAGGAGCGGGAACGCCGGGCCGACGTCCGTTTCGGCGAGCAGCTGCGCCGCCGTCCCGTCGAACAGGACGTCCGAGCGGCGCAGGCGCAGGACCTCGTTCTCGATCTGGCGGCCCTTGCCGCCGCCGAGCGCCTCGGCCGCGCCCGACGGGAGGACGTCGGCGAGTTCGGACGTATCGCCGGTCTCGACGAGCAGGACCGTCTCGGCGCGGTAGCGGTTCGGGAGCAGCGTCGCGTACCACAGCGTCGGCACGAGGACGGCGGCGAGCGTGCCGGCGATGATCCAGCGGCCGCGGTAGGCGACGTTGAGCCATTCGCGGAACTGGGCCCCGCGGTCCACGGGGTACCCGAAGTGCGGGTTCGGGTCGCGGAGGCTCCCCGGCATTCCGCTCTCGGGCATCGGGACGAGGTTCGCGGAGCCGAAGGCGGAGCGGCCAGCCGGGCCGGAGGGGACGTGTTCCATGGGTTAGGTGCCTGTCTCGACTATTTCGCGTCAAGATAGGTGAGGCGCCCTCATGATCTGGCCCGATTCGAAACGTTATATCGCCGCCGGTTCACTCTTCACCGGTCCGCCCTCAGTGGGACGATGGCGAGCGTGCAGCGGCTCGTGCAGACGAGGTGTCCGTGCTCGTCGCGCAGGTCGGCCTGCCAGACGTGGCTCGTCCGGCCGACGTGGACGGGTGTGGCCGTCGCCGTGAGCATGCCTTCGCGCATCGGGCGCAGGTGGTTGGCGTTGATCTCCATCCCGAAGGCCGTGTGGCCGTCGGGCGCGGCGAGGTAGGCCCCGACGGAGACGACCGTCTCGGCAAGGGCGACGCTCGCGCCGCCGTGGAGGTAGCCCAGCGGCTGGTGCACGCGCGGCCCGACGGGCATCGTCGCGACGACGCGCTCGGGGCCGGCCTCGGCGATCTCGATGCCGAGCGTGCGGCCGAGGCTGTCGCGGTCGGGGAAATCGGCGAGGGACTTGGGCATCGGGAACGGCGAGGGCGTTGCGGGAAGATCGGCACATCGCCGGGCACGACCCGTTGCCTGCTACGGCGTCTCAACCGAGTCCTCCTGCTGGGGACCCGGACCTAGCTCGTCGAGGGATCTCGACGCCGCTCCGACGGGCGGCGCATCTGGCCCATCGCGTCGAGATCCTTCGACTGCGGCCTGCGGCCTTCGCTCAGGATGACGTTGATGGGAGGCCGCGTTCATTGGTCGGGCGTTCAGCAGGTGTCACAGTGGTTCCGAGGCGGCCGTTGCTCAGGCGGGGACGCAGCCACGGGCGGCGAGGTGCGCGAGGACGGCCTCGACGGCGGCCTCGAGCGCGAGCACGTCGGTGTCGAGGGTGAGATCGGGCGCGTCGGGCGCCTCGTAGGGCGCGCCGACGCCCGTCAGGTCCGAAATCTCGCCGGCCGCGGCGCGGGCATAGAGGCCTTTCGGGTCGCGGGCGCGGAGCGTCTCAGGGCGGGCGGTGACGAGCGCCTCGGCGAAGTCCTCGGATGCGAAGCGGGCGCGGACGGCC
>DASWMO010000179.1:0-44073 GCA_036399715.1 Rubricoccaceae bacterium | reverse complement strand
TCGTCCTCGCGGGCTTCAACACGCGCATGACCGAGTTGCAGGGCGCGCTCGGCGTGACGCAGATGACCAAGCTCGGCCGCATCGTCGCCGCGCGCCGCGCGGGCGCCGCGCGCTACGACGCGCTCCTCGCCGGCTCGCCCGTCCAGGCGCCGCTCGTGCCCGCGGGCAGCGAGCCCGTCTACCAGTCCTACATCGCCCTGCTGCCCGACGGCGCCGACCGCGCAGCCGTCGTCACCGACCTCCGCGCGGACGGCATCGAGGCGACGCTGGGGACCTACCACATGCCGCTGACGGACTTTTTCCGCGCCCAGGGCGGCTACGCCCCCGGCGACTTTCCCGTCGCCGACATGGTCTTCCGCCGGGCGCTCGCGCTTCCGCTCCATGAGGGCCTGACGGAGGCGGACCAGCACCGCGTCGCCGCGTCGCTCCTGCGGGCCGTCGAGGCGCCCGTGCCCGCCGAGGCGCTCGCCGCGTGAGCGCGCCGGACGACCTGCTCGCAGGCCTCCGCGGCGTCCTCGCGGACCGTGGCGCCGCCGTCCGCGCCGAGTGGCACCGCTCGCTCGCCTTCGGCGACTACGTCTCGGACCGCTGGGACAAGGCGCGCGCGCTCGGCTGGGGCGAAGGATCCAGCGTCTACGACTCGTGCCTCGTCATCGGCGACGTGTCCGTCGGGGCGGGCGTGTGGGTCGGGCCGTACACCGTCCTCGACGGCTCGGGTGGGCTGAGTATCGGCGACGGCTGCACGGTGTCGGCCGGCGTTCACGTGTACACCCACGACAACGTCGCGCAGACCGTCACGGGCGGCGCAGCGGCGATCGAGCAGGCGCCGGTCGAGATCGGTGCCCGGACCTACCTCGGGCCGCATACCGTCGTGGTCCGCGGCGTCCGCATCGGGAGCGGCTGCGTCGTCGGGGCCGGCACACTCGTCCGCCGCGACGTGCCCGACGGCATGCTCGTCGTCGGGACACCCGGGCGCGTCGTCGCGCGCGTCGTCGTGGACGGCGCCTCAGTGCGCTTTGATTACGACGCGGTGCCCGGAGCTGAGGCGGCGCCATGACCGTCGTCGTGGACTACGAGATGGGCAACGTCGCGTCCGTGCTCAACATGCTCCGCCGCGTCGGCGTGACCGACGCCGTGCTGAGCCGGCGGCCCGAGGATGTCGCCCGGGCGGACCGGATCGTCCTGCCCGGCGTGGGCGCGTTCGGCCGCGGGATGGCCAACCTCGCCGCGTTCGGCCTCGTCGAGCCGCTCCGCGCGCGCGTGCTCGGGCAGGGCGTGCCGGCACTCGGCATCTGCCTCGGGATGCAGCTGCTCGCCTCGGGCAGCGACGAGGGCGCGGGCGGGGCGGAGGGGCTGGGCTGGATTCCCGGCCGCGCGGTCGCGATCGGGGCTACACCCGAGCGCCGTGTGCCGCACATGGGCTGGAACTACGTCACCGCCGTCCGCGACAACCCGCTCGTGCCGCTCGACGGCGCCCGGCGCCGCTTCTACCACGTCCACGGCTACCACGTCGTCCCGGACGACGCCTCCGACGTACTCGCGACGACGCCCTACGGCGCCGACCTCGCGACGGTCATCGGGCGCGGGCTCGTGTTCGGCGTCCAGTTCCACCCCGAGAAGAGCCACCGCTTCGGGATGGACCTGCTCGCCCGCTTCGCCGCGCTCTGACCGCCCGCCCGATGGTCCTCAACCGCGTCATGCCGTGCCTGCTGCTCCGCGGCGGCGCGCTCGTCAAGACGGTCCGCTTCCGGGCGCCGGCGTACATCGGCGATCCCGTCAACGCGGTCAAGATCTACAACGAGAAGGAGGTCGACGAACTCGTGCTGCTGGACATTGAGGCGTCGCGGCAGGGGAGAGGGCCGGACCTCGCGACGGTCCTCGCGGTCGCGTCGGAGTGCTTTATGCCGCTCGCCGTCGGCGGCGGCGTGCGGACGCTGGCCGACTTCGAGGCGCTCTACGCCCGCGGCGTCGAGAAGGTGATCGTGAACTCGCTCCTGCTGCGCGCGCCCGACGTGGTCGCCGAGGCCGTCCGCGAGTTCGGCTCGTCGTCCGTCGTCGCGGGCATCGACGTGCGCCGCGGATGGCGCCGTACGCTCCGCGTCCACTCCGCGAGCGGCGCCCGGGCGCCCCGCGACGCGGCCGAGTACGCCCGGCGGGCGGCCGAGACGGTCGGCGTGGGCGAGATCCTGCTCGCGAGCGTCGACCGCGACGGGACGTGGGCCGGCTACGATCTCGACGCCGTGCGGGCCGTCGCCGCGGCCGTCCGGGTCCCCGTCATTGCGAGTGGCGGCGCGGGGTCGGTCACAGATGTCCGCGCCCTTTTCGAGACGACCCCCGCGACGGGCGCCGCGCTGGGTAGCTTGGCCGTCTACCAGAAGCGCGGGATGGGCGTGCTGATCTCGTTCCCCCCCCGGGCCGCCCTCCTCGGCCCCGACGCCTGACATGGCCCGACCCGCCCAGCGCTGCACGCGCTGCATCTACGACGCCCGCATCCCGCGTATCGCCTTCGACTCGGACGGCGTGTGCTCGTACTGCCACCAGTACGACGAGATGGACCGCCAGTACCCGACTGGCGTCGAGGGGCGGGCGATCCTCGACGCGCACGTCGCCGCGATCAGGGCCGCCGGCCGCGGCCGGGACTACGACGTCGTGATCGGCGTCTCGGGCGGCGTCGACTCGTCGTACATGGTCCACCTCGCGCGCGAGACGTTCGGCCTGCGCGTGCTCGCAGCCCACTTCGACAACACGTACAACTCGCGCGTCGCCGTCGAGAACATCTCGGCCGTCCTCGGCGCGCTCGACGTGGACCTGTTCACGCACGTCGTGGACAACGCCGAGATGCAGCGCGTCTACAAGGGCTTCTTCCGCGCGTCCGTCCCCGAGGTCGACACGCCGACGGACCTCGCTCTCGCGGCCGTCCACTACATGGCGGCTCAGAAGCACGGCGTCAAGACGATCTGGGAGGGCCACTCTTTCCGGACCGAGGGCATCTCGCCGCCGGGCTGGTTCTACATGGATGCGAAGTACGTCCGCGAGATCCACCGCCGCTACGGCGAGGGCCCGATCCGCACGCTGCCGATGCTGTCGCTCGGGCGCTGGGTGCGGTGGATGGTCCTCAACGGCATCAAGAAGTTCCGCCCGCTCTACTTCGTCGACTACGATAAGGAGGGGGCGAAGACGATGCTCGCCGAGCGCTACGGCTGGCAGTGGTACGGCGGCCACCACATGGAGAACCGCACGGCGACCTTCGTCAACAACTACTACCTGCCGACCAAGTTCGGGATCGACCTGCGGCGCTCGGAGCTCTCGGCCCTCGTCCGAGCCGGGGCCATTACACGCGCCGAGGCGCTGGACCGCCTCGCCGAGGCGAAGCCGTTCGACACCGGCATTCTCGACGAGATCAAGCAGCGCGTCGGGTTCACGGACGACGAGTGGGACGCCGTCATGGCCGCCTCGCTCTCGCACTACACGCTCCACCCGACGTACAAGCGGACGTTCGAGCGGCTGCGGCCGTTCTTTTTCGCGCTCTACCGGTCCGGCTACGTCACGCGGAGCTTCTACGAGAAGTTCTGCGTCCTCCACGATGACCCGTCCGTGACGGCCGAGTTCTTCGCGAGCCTCGACCGCCCCGGCGCCCCTGGGGGCCTCCCGTCCGGTGACGGCGCCTCGGCCGACGTGCACCTCGCACCGTCGCGCCTCGCCTGACCGTGCTGCGGCGCCTGACAGCCGTACCGGGCCGGCCTGGGCGGCTCCGCGCGCTCGTGCTCGACGTCGCCCTCGTCGGCGGCGGCGTGTACGTCTCCTACGGGGCGCTGTTTGCGGTGAGCGTGCTCGTCAACCGGGGCCTCGGGACGGCCGAGCTGGGCTACTACGGCCTCGCGCTCGCCGTCGGGCAACTTGCCGTGCAGTCCGTCACGGACGGCTTCTCGGCGCTGTTGAAGCGCGACGTGTCGGTTGCACCTGCGCGGGCGGCCGAACTGGCGGGTGTGTATGGGACGCTCAAGGCCACCGCGGCCGGCACGTTGTACCTGGCCGTTCTGATGGCGGCCTTCGTCGGGGAGGCGGCAGGCACCGTCCCGCCGGCACTGGCGTGGACGCTCGCATTCGTCGTCGGGGCCGTGGCTGTCGAGAGCGTCGGGCGGACGTTTCCCGAGGCGCTGCAGGCGTCCGGACGCAACGCGGTCTACAGCGCCGTCCTCATCGGTGGGGCGTTCGCCGTGCTCGCGCTCGTCGGCGGGGCGCTCTTGGCGGGCGCGGGCGCGCTTGCCGTCTACGCGGCGCTTCTCGTGGCCCGTACGGTGGCGGCCGGCGGTGCCCTCGCCGTGTTCTGGCAGTCCGCCGGGCGCGTTGCGCCGGGCGTCACCGGCGCCGAGGCCCGGCGGATCGTGGGCGCGTCGTGGCCGCTCGTCGTCAACGGGCTCGTGTTCGTCGCGACGGCGCGGGCCGGGACGCTTGTGCTCGCGCAGTTCGGTGGCGCCGAAGACGTCGGCGTGTTCACGTTCGCGTCGAGCGTCGTCGCGGGCGCCTCGATGGTGGCGTCGTCGGCCGGGATCGTGCTGTTTCCCGTCCTGTGCCGCGAGCACGAGGCCGGCGGGCGGCGTCTGCGAACGGTTCTTTACGTCTCGACGGCCGCGCTTGCACTCGCCGGCGCCGCCGCCGTGGGTGCGCTGCGCGTCGCCGAGCCACTCGTCGTCGCCGTGTTCGGGCGGTTGCCTGCCGGGGCCATACCCGTTCTTCGCCTGCTCAGCCTCGGACTCGTCCCGATCTTCGGCTCGGTTCCGGCGGGGTATCTGTTCACGGCCATCGGTCAGCAGCGCGAAGGGATGATGTACTCGTTCGTCCAGGCGGCCGTCACAGTGTCCCTCCTCGTTGCGTTTACGGCGCGGGCGGGTGTGACCGGCACGGCTGCTGCGATCGTCGTGGCGCAGGCCCTGATGCTCGTCGTCGCGGTCGTGTGGCTGGACACGCGGCACCTCGCGCCGCGTGCGGCTGAGGCGATCAGTCACACGGCCCGGTGATGCGGGCGCTGCACGTCCTCGTCGCCATCGACTCGCTCGACCCCGGCGGGGCCGAGACGTACGCCGTGCAACTCGTGAACTCGCTCGACGAGCGCGGCATCGCCGTGACGCTCGCTGCGGGTGAGAACAACGGCAACCGCCTCGAAGGCACCGTCCGACCGGGCGTGCAGCGTCTCGCGCTGCCGTGGCGCTGGCGTCCGAGCAAGGCCGCGCAGGTTCGCAGCCTGTGGGGCGCTGCGGCGGCCATCGACCGGCACACCCGTGCCCACGGCGTCACGGCCATCCAGACCCTGCTCCCGACGACGATGATCGCCGGATGGCTCGGCGCGCGGCGCGCGCGCGTGCC
This sequence comes from Rubricoccaceae bacterium, assembly GCA_036399715.1. GTDB lineage: Bacteria > Bacteroidota > Rhodothermia > Rhodothermales > Rubricoccaceae > DASVSE01. Next base: position 38,709 of record DASWMO010000179.1, on the reverse strand, counting down.
GGTCGCCCACACGCCGATGCAGGTGGCTGGCAACGCGCACCGCGCCGAGCGAACGGTGAACCGGCTGCTGCTGCCGAGGATGGACCTCGTGGTCGCCCTCGGCGACTACCTCTACGACGACACGCGGCGCGCCTACGCGACGAGGGCCGAGCGGACGGTCGTTTGCCGCTTGGGCGTCGATGTGGACCGCTACACACCCGCCGGCCGCGCGGCCGCTCGGGCTGCACTCGGCCTTCCAGACGACTTACCGACGGTCGGCATCTGCACGGGCCTGCGGCCGATCAAGGACCCGATGCTCGCCCTGCGCGCGTTCGCCGCGCTGCGCGCCCGCCGCCCGGCCGCCTTCGTCATCGTCGGCGACGGGGCCATGCGCGCCGAGATGGAGGCGTTCGTCGCCGCCCACAGCCTTACGGCCGACGTCCACTTCGCGGGCCACCGCGCCGATGTCCGCGACGCCGTGCCCGCCTTCGATGTTTACCTGGAGACGTGCCACGGGCCCAACCTCGGCCTCGCGCCGCTCGAAACGCTCGCGATGGGCGTGCCCCTGATCGTCGCCGCCCGTGACGCTGACGAGGCGCGCATGGCTGCCGACACGCTCGTCGACGGCTCGGCGGGCGCCGTCGCCAAGGCCGACCCTGACGCGCTCGCCGCCGCGCTCGACACGTTTTTCGCGCGCTCGCCCGAGGCCCGTGCGGAAACGACCGCTGCGGCCCGCCGGACGGCGGAGCTCCACTACCGGTGGGACGGGCACGTGGACGCGCTCGTCGGCCACTACACGCGCCTCGCTCGATGATGCCATCCCTCGCCTCGCCGTCTACGGCAGCCTCTAACGCCCCGCGGGCGCGGAGCACGGGAATCCGGCCGCACCTGCTGCTCGTCATTACCGAGGACTGGTACTACTGGTCGCACCGCCGCGCCGTCGCACAGGCGGCGCTTGAGGCTGGCTACCGCGTCACGCTTGCGAGCCGCTTCGCGGATCACCGCGCCCGTATCGAGGCCGACGGCGTCGAGACGGCCGACATCCGGATGCGGCGCAGCGGGCGCAACCCGCTAGGTGAGGCAGCGGCCGTCGCGGATCTCGCCCGCCTCTACCGCCGCCTCCGGCCAGACGTCGTGCACCACGTCGCGATCAAGCCAGTCCTGTACGGCTCCGTCGCCGCGCGCGCTGCGCGCGTGCCGGGCGTCGTCAACGCCGTCTCGGGGCTGGGCTATGCGTTCACGGGCCGCGGACCGGCGGCGGCAGTCTTCGGTGCCTTCGCCCGGGTGGCCTACCGAGTGGCGCTGCGGGGGCCGCGCACGTGGACCATCTTCCAGAACGACGACGACCGGCAGCACTTCGTCCGCCTGGGGCTCGTCCGACCCGAGCGGACCGTTCTCATCGCAGGCTCGGGCGTGGACCTCAGCCGGTTCCGGCCCGTGCCCGAACCGCCCGGCGTGCCGGCCGTGCTCTACGCCGGGCGGATGCTGTGGAGCAAGGGCGTCGGCGACCTCGTGGAGGCCGTCCGCCGCCTGCGCGCCGACGGCGTTGCCGTGCGACTGGTGCTTGCGGGCCACTCGGACACCGACAACCCCGAGGCGATCCCGGACGCGCAACTCCGCGCGTGGGCCGCGTCCGGTGATGCCGAGTGGGACGGGCGGACCGACGACGTCGCGGCCGCGATGGCCGCCGCTGCCATCATCGTGCTCGTGTCCGAGCGCGAGGGCGTCCCCAAGGTGCTCGTCGAGGCGGCCGGCGCCGGGCGGGCCATCGTCGCGACCAATGTGCCGGGCTGCCGCGACGTCGTCTCCGACGGCGTAAACGGGCGCCTGGTGCCGGTCCACGATCCGGCCGCACTCGCGGCAGCGCTCGGCGAGTTGCTCGCCGACCCGGCCCTGCGCGCCTCCATGGGCGCGGCCTCTCGGCGGCGCGCCGAAGCCGAGTTCGCCGAGCCCATCGTGGTCGGGCAGACGCTCGCCACGTACCGACGTGCCCTCGCGGCCACCTCCGCACCATGACGGATTCCCGAACCGTGTTCGTGACCGGCGCGACCGGTGTGGTCGGACCTGTCCTCGTGCGCCGCCTTCTCGCCGACGGGTGGACCGTGCGTGCGCTCGTGCGGCGCCCTAACGCCCCACTGCCGGCAGGCACCGTTGCTGTCGTGGGAGACCTCGACGACGAGGCGGCACTCGCACGCGGTGCCGAGGGCGCAGAGGCGGTGGTCCACCTCGCGGCCCTACTCCACGTCGTCGACCCTCCACCGGATCTCGACGCGCTGTACCTACGCGTCAATATCGACGGGACCCGGCGCCTCGTGGCAGCGGCTGAGGCGGCCGGCGTCGCGCGGGTCGTGTTTGCGAGCACCATCAACGTGTATGGCCCGAGCCGTGGTGGTGCACCGTGGACCGAGGCGTCGGCGACGCATCCGGACTCGGCCTATGCCCGGACAAAGCTTGAGGCCGAGTCCATCGTCCGCACCCTGCCCGCCGGCGTCGTGTTGCGCCTTGCAGCGGTCGTCGGGCCGGGCATGAAAGGCAACTACCCGTCGCTTCAGCGCGTGCTCGGGGCGGGCCTGCGGCTGCTGCCCGGCGACGGCGCCAACCGCCGCACACTCGTCCACGTCGCCGACGCCGCCGCAGCGTTTGCGCTCGCTGCCGGCGGCGGTGTCCCACCGGGGACGTACAACCTCACCGACGGCCGCGTGCACACCTTCGACGCGCTCGTGCGAAGCCTCCAGACGGCGTCGGGGCGCACACCTGGCGTGCGCTACGTTCCCGCGGCGCCCGTCCGGATGCTCCTCGGGCTGCCGACGGCCGCCGCGCGCCTCGTCGGCCGGCGCGTTGCTGGGCCGGCGCTCGTGGACAAGCTCGTCGAAGACATCGCCGTCGCGGGCGAGCGTCTCCAAGCAGCCTCGGCGTACCGCCCATCCGTTGACGTGCTCGCAAACGGATGGGCACCTGCTGAGGCGGCCATGCCCGAGGCGACACCGCCCGAGGACCGGTGAGCCCGGCCGTCTGGACCGGACTCGTCGCCGGGTGTGGCGTGCTGAGCGCCGTCCTCGTGGAGGTCGTGCGGCGTGCTGCGCTGCAACGGGCCGTGCTGGACGTGCCTAACGAGCGCAGTTCGCACGCGGCGCCTGTCCCGCGCGGGGGCGGGCTGGGCATGCTCGCCGCCGTGGCGGCCGCGTGGGCGCTCGCCGCAGTGGCCGTCCCGGACGTGCGGGCGCCGTGGCTCGCGGTGGGAGCCGCCCTCGTCGCGGCAGTGAGCGCGCTCGACGATGTGCGGACGCTCCGCGCCGGCCCCCGCTTCGCTATTCAGGCCGCCGCGGCCGCCCTCGTCGCGTGGGCGACGGGCGGCTGGGGCTGGCTCGCCGTCGCGGGCGTCGGTCCCGTCGCCCTCGGCGCAGCCGGCATCGCCCTCGCCGTCGTGTGGACGGTCGGCCTGACGAACGCCTACAACTTCATGGACGGCATCGACGGTATTGCGGGCGGCCAGGCCGTGATGGCCGGGGCGGCGTGGGCGGCAGCCGGACTCTGGCTCGGCGTTCCGGCCGTCGCGCTCGTCGGAGCGTGCGTGGCCGCGGCGGCGCTCGGGTTTCTCGTCCACAACCGCCCGCCGGCCCGCGTGTTTATGGGCGACGTCGGGAGTGCGACGCTCGGGTTTGTCTTCGCCGCGCTCCCGCTCGTCGCCGGCGATGCCCTGGAACCGGTGCTGGCCGGCAGGCTGCCCGTGTTCGCGCTCTTGGCGGTGTGGCCGTTCGTTTACGATGCAGCCGCGACGTTCGGGCAGCGCCTCGCGAGGCGCGAGAACGTGCTCGCGGCGCACCGGCAGCACCGCTACCAGCGGCTTGTGATCGCCGGCGCGAGCCATGGTGCCGTAAGCGCGCTCTATGCGGCTCTCGCCGCCGTGTCGGGTGCATGCGCCGTCCGGTGGCTCGTCGCGGCCGACCCGTGGGCCGCCGCCGTTGGCCTCGCGCTCGTCCCGCTCGTGCTGTGGGTCGCAGTGCGACGCGCCGAGCGTGCTGCACGCGCAGCCTGAAGCGCCGACCAGGGGAATCCTTGATGGAAGCCAGCTTTCTGAATCCGCGGGTACATTCCGCTGCTCCACTGCCAGAACACGTGCGGAAGGGCGTCCAGAAAATGGCTCGGTTGAAAAACGAACGCGCCCGTGTGGCGATCAAGGCCCTACTCGACCTCGCCGTGTGGACGGCGGCGGTCCCGACGGCCTACGCCGTGCGACTGGAGATCGGGGCGTTCGCTCAGGTCGAGGATGTCGTGATGTACGCTGCGCTGGCGCTGGCGCTGAAGGCCGTCGCCATCGCGGCCGGCCGTACGACGAGCCGCGCGTGGCACCGCGTTGGCATCCGGGATCTCGGGCCGCTGGTGACGCTCGTCGCTGCCGTCACGGTGGCCGAGATGGTGCTGATCCACGTCGTCCCGCACCCGTCTGTCATTATTCCACGCAGCGTGCCGCTCATCGAGGGCATGGCGGCCCTGATCGGACTCGCCGCGCTGCGATTCGCCGCCCGGCTGTACTACGAGGAGCGCGGCGTGCTCCGCGTGCGCCTGCGCGCAGAGGGTCGCGAGCGGCGCGTGCTCATCGCCGGCGCGGGCGAGGCCGGCGCTATGATCGCGCGCGAGATGCAGCGTCACCCCGAGTCCGGCCGCCGGCCGGTCGGCTTCGTCGATGACGCGCCGCGGAAGGCGGGCCGCAGCTTTTCCGGCGTCCGCGTCCTCGGGACGATCGACGACCTCGCGCGTGTCGCCGCGCGGACCGACGCCGACGAGGTGCTCGTCGCGATGCCCTCCGCCGGTCCGGCTGTGCTGCGGCGCCTCGTCGAAGGCGCCCGCGAGGCCGGCGTCGCCCACCGCACGATCCCGAGCCTGCACGACCTCGCGAGCGGCCGCGTGAGCGTTTCCACCGTCCGCGAGGTCAACGTCGAGGACCTGCTCGGCCGCCCGCCGGTCCGCCTGGACCCCGCCGGCATCACGGCGTACCTCCGCGGTCGGCGCGTGCTCGTAACCGGCGCTGGTGGCTCGATCGGCTCCGAGATCGTCCGCCAGATCGCGCCGTTCGCGCCGGCGTCCATCGTGATGCTCGGCCGCGGCGAGAACAGCGTCTTTCACGTCGACCGCGAACTCGCCGAAACGCACCCGGAGATCGAGCGCCACGCGGTCATCTGCGACGTCCGCGACGAGGCCTCGCTACGCGACGCCTTCGAGCGCTTCCGGCCCGAGGTCGTCTTCCACGCGGCCGCGCACAAGCACGTGCCCCTCATGGAGGCCAACCCTGCGCAGGCGGTCCTCAACAATGTCGTCGGGACGGCCAACGTGGCGCGGCTCTCGCTCGAGTTCGGCGTCCGCCGCCTCGTCAACGTCTCGACCGACAAGGCCGTCAACCCGACGAACGTCATGGGCGCGTCCAAGCGCGTCGCCGAGGGCGTCGTCGCGCGGGCGTCCGAGGCGTGCGCGACGGGCTGCGTGATGGTTTCGGTCCGCTTCGGCAACGTCTTGGGCAGCCGCGGCTCTGTTGTGCCGCTCTTCCGTGAACAAATCGCCCGCGGCGGACCGGTCGTGGTGACGCACCCGGACATGATCCGCTACTTCATGACGATTCCGGAGGCGTCGCAGCTCGTCCTCCAGGCCGGCGCGCTCTCCGAGAACGGCCGCGTGTACGTGCTCGACATGGGTGAGCCGGTCCGGATCCAGGATCTCGCCCGCGACCTCATCCTGCTCTCGGGCCTCGAGCCGGGGGTGGACATCAAGATCGAGTTCAGCGGCGCCCGCCCGGGCGAGAAGCTCTTCGAGGAGCTCCTTACGGCCGAAGAAGGGACCGAGCCGTCGCCCCACGACCAGATTTTCGTCGCCCGCAAGACCCCGCCGGATACGCGCTTCGAGGCGGCCCTCGCCACACTCGTCGCCGCGGCCGAGCGCCACGACGCGGACGCCATCGTCGCGGCGTTCCGCGTGCTCGTCCCGACGTTCGCGCCCGAGCGCGCCGTCTCGACCGACACGCCCAACCCCGAGGACACGTCCGGGCCCGCTGCCCCGCCCGCCGCCCGCGTGTTCTCCTCCGGGGACGGGGCGCCTTTCGCCGCGCCTGCCGCGCCGTCCGGCCGGTAGCGCGTGACGTCACCTCGCCTCACACTCGCGGCCCGCTACGCCGCCGGCACCGCCGCGCTCCGCTACCGCGACGTGCTCCTCGTGTGCTACCCGCGCTCCGGAAGCACGCTGCTGCGCTTCGTGCTGGAGCACGACGCGCGCCTCGCGGCCGGCCGAGACGGACCCGTCGACTTCCACGACCTCAACGCCGGGCAGCCCGAGCTGGGCATCGACTGGCTCTGGCCGCGGCCGCGGGCCGCGCGGATCGTCAAGACGCACCGCCGCTTCTCGCGCGCCCTCGCCCGCCCGCACGCCGTCCTCGTCGTTCGCCGCCCGCTCGACGCCGTCGCGTCCTATCACACCTACTGGACCGGCCTGACGCACACCGCCCCGGTTGCACTCGGTGACTTCCTGCGCGACGAGCGCCGGGGCCTGCCGCAGTGGATCCGCCACACCGCGTCGTGGCACGCCCGCGCCGACGCCGTCGTGCGCTTCGAGGCCGTCCGCGAGGACCCAGCGCCGGCCGCGGCGCTCCTGCTGCGCCTTGCCGGCCGTCCCGCCGACCCCGAGCGCCTCGCCGAGGCGTCGCGCCGCGCGGCCGCCCGCCACGTGCAGCGCGCGCAGGCCGACCGCGGGCTCGCCGGGACCGACGCGTTCGCGCCGGGCTTCGTCTTCGCGCGGAATCTCCCCCCGGGGGCCGGCACGGCGCGATTTTCGGACACGGACCGCGCATGGGCGACGGACCGCCTCGGCCGCTCGGGCCTGCTCGGCGTCTTCCCGGACCCTCTGTAATGCCGCGCATCGTCTGCCTGCTTCCGCTGCCGCCGCCCGCGACGGGCCAGAGCGTCGTCACGGCGACGTTCCTCGACGCACTCCGGCCGCATGCCACGGTTGAGGTCGTCGACACCGCGGACCGCGCGCACGTCTGGCGCACGTCGCGGACGTTCCCGCCGGCGCGCATCGCCGCGTGGCTCGGCCGCCTCGCCGAGTTCCGCCGCCGCCTCGTCACTCCGCCGGACGCCGTCTACCTCACGCCCGCGAGCAGCGTCGCGGGTCTCCTCCGAGACGTGGCAGCGCTCGCGCTCGTGCCGCGCGGCGTCCGCGTAGTCGCCCACGCGCACATGGGCGACTACGGCGGCCTGCCCGAGCGCCGCGGCGTCCGCGCGCTCGCCCGGTGGACCGTCCGCCGCTACGAGCGCGTCCTCGTCCCGAGCGAATTTGCCGCGGCGTGGCTCCGCCGGACCGTCCCGGAGGCGCACGTCGAGGTCGTGCCGAACCCTGTCTCAGCCGCGCTCCGCTTCACGGCGGACGACGAGGCGGCCGCCCGGGCGGCCCGCCGCGGCCGGCCGGGGCACGTGCTGTTCCTCTCCAACATGATCCCGGCGAAGGGCTACGTCCCGCTCGCGCACGCGCTCGCCACGCTCGCCGAACGCGGGCTGACCTTTACGGCCTCGTTCGTCGGCGCGTGGGCGACGGAGGCGGACCGCGTGGCCTTCGTTGCGCTCCTCGCGGGCCTCGGGCTCACGGACCGGACCGACGTCCCGGGGCCGATCCCGCACCCCGCGCTCCGGCCCGTCCTCGCTGCGGCGAGCGTCATCGCGTTTCCCTCCGCCATGCCCGAGTCGTTCGGGATGGGCATGCTGGAGGCGATGGGCGCCGGCTGTGCCGTCGTCGCGACGGGGCACGCCGCCGCGCCCGAGATCGCCCGCGACGGCCTCGACGGCCGGCTCGTCCCGCCCGGCGACGCGGGCGCCCTCGCAGACGCTCTCGCCGACGTGCTCGGCAACGCCGACCGCTACGGCGCCTCGGCGGCGGCCCGGGCGCGCGACGCGTTTGCGCCGGAGCCGTTCGAAGCCATGTTCGTCCGCGCCCTTCTCGGTACCCCTGTTGCACCGCCCGGGGCAGCCGAGGTCGCGGGCACGCCGGAGGACGCTCTGCGCGTTGCCGCCCTATCTTTTGCCCCGCCCCCGACCTCGCGCCATGCCTGACGCCGCCCGCTCGTTTCTCGACACGCACCGCGCGCTGAGCCTTTTCCTGCTCAAGATGGCCGCGATCTACGCCGCCTGGTTCGTTCTGTACGACCTCTGGCTCCTGCCCGACGGCCGCCTCGACGCGTGGCTCTCGACCTCGGTCGCGTCGTGGACCGGCGCCGTCCTGCGGCCGTTCTACCCCGGGACGCTCGTCGACGTGCGGACCGTCTGGGCCAAGCCGGGCATCGGCATCCGGATCGAGAACGGCTGCAACGGGCTCTCGGCGCTGAGCCTTTTCATCGGCTTCGTCGTCGCGTACCCGGGGACGTGGGCGCGGCGCGCGTGGTTCATCCCGATGGGCCTCGCCGCGATCGTGCTGACCAACATCGCGCGGTGCGCGCTCCTGCTCGTCGTGTCGGACAAGTGGCCCGAGATCTTCGGCGAGGTCCACGCGCTGCACGCGCTGTTCGTGTTCTACCTCGTCATTTTCGCCCTGTGGGTGCTGTGGGCGAACGTCGGCGGGTCGCCGAAGCCGGATGCCCGTCCGCCGTCCGCGACGCCGCCGGCCGAGCCGTCGGGGACGCGCCCGGTCCTTGCCGGTGCCTGAGCCCGCTCTTGCCCGACACCGCACGTCCGCCGCGCAGGTCATCGGGCGATACCCGCGGCTGTGGGGGACGCTGTTCATGGTCGCGATGCTCGCGGCCTACATCGGCCTCGTGCGCCCGGCGCGGCTGTGGACGGCCGAGCACGTCGCGCTCCCGCTCTTCGAGGCCGTCGAGACGCCGCGGGCAGCGCAGTACGTCATCGAACGCGCGCCCGAGCGGCCCGACGCCGTCTACGCCATCCCCCGCGCCCGCGCTGACGGCCGCGACCCGCGGCAACTCGCCCGCGAGGGCGGCACGGCCGAGTGGTCCGCGCCGGTCGGTGTGCTGTTCGTGCTGCCGGCGATGTTCCTCGTGTTCGTCTTTCCGACGCGCCCGTTCTGGCTCGTCCTGCTGGGCTATCACCTCGTCGTCGGCGCGGTCTCGATGGGCGTGTTCGCCGTCGGGCTGGGGTGGTTCGAGCCCGCCTTCCAGCTCTACCTCTTCACGCGGACATACCTCACCGAAAGCGTGAGCCTCGTCGTGCCGCTGCTGCTGTACCTCGCAGCCAAGGGCGCCGGCCCGCTCGCGCCCACACGCCCGGCCTGAAGCGGGGCGCCGCGGCTACCGGCCCCCTCGCCACCGGGCCACGAGGCCGTAGGCGGCGATACCGAACGCGACCGACACGTTCAGCGACGCCTTGACGCCCCACTGCGGCAGCCCGACGACGAGGTCCGCCGCGGCCAGAACGTACGGGGGCACACCGTCGAGTTCGTTACCGAGCACGAGCGCGAGCGGGAACGCTGCGAGCGGGACCGCCTCGGGCGCGACGGCGTCGGGCGTTCGTTCCAGCGCCGCGATCGTCGTCCCCGCCGCGCGGAGGCGGGCGAGGAGCGCGTCGAGGTCCGGCTCGGCCGTCCACGGGACCGCGTCCTGCGCGCCCAAAGCCGTCTTGGCGACGCCGCGGTGGTCCGGGTGCGGCGTGATACCGGTGAGGTAGACGTGCGCCAGGCCCGCCGCATCGGACGTGCGGAAGACGGAGCCGACGTTGTGCGCCGACCGCAGGTCGTGCGCGACGACGACAATCGGGTGGGGGAGACGGTCCATGCGTGACGCGGCGGGGGAAAGAGGCGGCTAGCGACAGGACCGCCCGGCGGTACACTTCGCGCTTCCCTTCCGATCCCCCGATGACCCGTCTCCCAACTCTCGCCGTTGCCCTTCTAGCCGTTCTGCTGCTCGCTCCCGGCTGCACGACGATTTCTCAACTCGCCGCCCTCCGCCAGGTCGACTTCCAACTCGACAGCGTCTCGAACGCGTTCGTTGCCGGCGTGGACCTCAGCCGCGCTCAGAACGGGTCGCTCGGCGCGACCGACCTCGCGCGGCTCGGCATCGCCGCCGCCCGCGGCTCGGCCCCGCTGACGTTCAACCTCAACGTCGGCGCCGAGAACCCGACCGGCAACACAGCCGCGCAGCTCGTCTCGCTGGACTGGACGCTGTTTCTAGACGGGACCGAGACCGTCTCCGGCGTCTACAACGACACGCGCCTCATCCAGCCCGGCTCACGGACGACCCTTCCGGTCGCGATCGAAGTGGACCTCGTTCGCTTTTTCGGCCGCAACGTGTCCGACCTCGCGCGCCTCGTCGGCAACATCTCCGGTGTGCAGAGCCAGCGGCAGGCGATCCGCCTCGTCGCCCGGCCGAGCCTCAACACGCAACTCGGCCCGATCCGCTACCCCGGCACCATCTCCATCGAGTTTCCCGTCAACGGCCGCTAGCCGGTCACGAGAACACGCCCATCGCGGCGTCGATGGCACGGTCGCCGAAGACGATCACGACGAGGCCGAACAGGGCCGCGACGATCACGAGGCCGAAGCAAAGGACTGCCCCGATTCGGCCGAGCGCGCTCACCGGCGGCGCATCCGTGCGGAGGTGGCCGTCGGCGCCGGCCATGCGGCCGGCGCTGAGGCTCCGCATACCGAGCGCGAACAGGGCCGGCAGGCCGGCCCCGAGCAGCAGCCCGACGACGAGCACCTGCCAGATCGCGGCGAAGGCGTGGGTCAGAATGTCCATGGGAGTCAGGCGGTGCGGCGGGGCGTCTCGGCGACGCCGGTCGCCTCGGCGGCGAACGCGTGGCCGTCGGCCGTGGTGATGATCGGGTGGTCCTCGGAGAGGATCGTCTCGTCGACGCCGTGCTCGCTGCCCCAGTCGTCGTTGACGTTGGCGTGCGAGACGGGCGCCTTGCGCGAGTGGAGATACATCCAGAGCGACGCGCTGCACAGGATCGCGAAGACGACGCCGACGCCGACTGAGCCGCCGATGCCGTGCGCGATGGCCCAGCACAGCGCGCCGACGGCGCCCGCGGCCGGCAGCGTCAGCACCCACGCGACGGCCATGCGCCCGGCGACGCCCCACCGGACGGCCGCGCCCTTGCGCCCGACGCCCGTGCCGAGGATCGAGCCCGTCGCGACGTGCGTCGTCGAGAGGGCCATCCCGAGGTGGCTCGACGACAGGATGATCGCCGCCGACGCCGCCTCGGCGGCCATGCCCTGCGGCGAGTCGATCTCGACGAGGCCCTTGCCAAGCGTCCGGATGATGCGCCAGCCGCCCATCCACGTCCCGAGTGCGATCGCGATCGCACACGCGGCCTTGACCCAGAACGGGACCGCCTCGGTGTCGGTCCAGTTGCCACTCGCGATCAGCGCGAGCGTGATCACGCCCATCGTCTTCTGGGCGTCGTTGGTGCCGTGGGCGAGCGAGACGAGGCTGGCGGACCCGATCTGGCCCCAGCGGAAGCCCGCCTCGCGGTGCTCGTCCGGGATGTGCGCCACGATGCGGTAGATCAGCCACGTCCCGACGGCCGCGATGAGGCCCGCCACGACCGGGGCGGCGACAGCGGGCAGGATCACCTTCTCCAGCACGCCCTCCCACTTGACGCCGTCCAGGCCGAGTGCCGCGATCGTCGCGCCGATGAGCCCGCCGAAGAGGGCATGCGACGAACTCGACGGAAGGCCCAATAGCCACGTCAGCAAGTTCCACAGGATGCCGCCGACGAGGCCCGCAAACACGATCGTCAGAATCGGGGCCCCCATCAGCGCCGCGAGGGGCGCGCCGTCCGGTCCCTGAATATCGATGACCTTGTTGCTGACGGTGAGCGCGACCTCGATCGACAGGAAGGCGCCGATAAGGTTCAGGATCGCCGACAGCCCGACGGCCATCCTGGGACTCAACGCGCCCGTCGCGATGGACGTCGCCATCGCGTTGGCCGTGTCGTGGAAGCCGTTCGTGTAGTCGAACGCCAGCGCGGTCGCGATGACGACGGCGAGGATGAAGAGGGCTTCGGGCATCGAGCGCGGAAAAGGGTGACGGCTCCAACGATCCAGACGGTCCTGCGACGCCCCGATACGGCGTGTTGACGATTCCATAACGTAGGGTTCCGGGATGTGGGTCACCTACAGCGCTTCCAAACTTTCAAGCACGGCTGAAAACCTCACACGGTGGGCGTCGTCGGACACCCGCTCCCTCACGGCCCGACGCCCACCTCTGCCCGATGGATCTCGACTCTTCCGGCACCTTCGTCCTCGACCTCCGCGGCGTCCGCAAGGGCTACCGCGAGGGCGACGCGACGCGGACCGTCCTCGACGGGGCGGACATGCGGCTCGCGCGCGGGCGGATCGGCGCGCTCGTCGGGCGCTCGGGCGCGGGCAAGAGCACCGTCCTGAACCTCGTCTCGGGCATCGACCGGCCCGACGCCGGGCAGGTCGTCGTGGACGGCATCGACCTCGCGGGCCTCTCCGAGCGCGACCGGACGCTCTTCCGCCGCCGCCACGTCGGGTTCGTGTTCCAGTTCTACAACCTCGTCCCGACGCTGACGGTCGAGGAGAACGTCCGGGTGCTGCTGGACCTCGACCGCGTCCCGGCGCCCGAGGCGCAGCGCCGAGCCCGCGCGCTCCTCGACGCCGTCGGGCTCGTCGACCGCGCCGCCGCCTTTCCGGACCGCCTCTCCGGCGGCGAGCAGCAGCGCGTCGCCATCGCCCGCGCCCTCGCCCACGACCCCGCCCTCGTCCTCGCCGACGAGCCGACGGGCGACCTCGACGCCGAGACGGGCCTGCGCGTGCTCGACCTACTCGAATCGCTCACGCGCGCACAGGGCAAGACGCTCCTGATGGTCACCCACGACCGCTCGACGCTCGGCCGCGCCGACGTCGTGTTCACCCTCGCCGACGGCCAGATCGAGGAGACCACGCCCGACTCGACGCACGTGACGGGGCTGCGGCCCGCGGCCGGCGTGCCCGCCGCAGCGCTCCGGTAACCCGCTCGCCTGTGCTCTTCCGCAGCAGTCTCCGCTACCTCCTCCGCCACCCGTGGCTGACGGCCCTGTCGATCCTCGGCGTCGCGGTCGGCGTCGCGGTCGGTGTCGCCGTAGACCTCGCCAACGCGAGTGCGCTGCGCGCGTTCGAACTCTCCGGCGAGGCGCTCACGGGACGCGCGACGCACCAGATCGTCGGTGGGCCGGGCGGCGTGCCGGGCGAGATGCCGGCCCGGCTGATCCGCGAGGCCGGCGTCCCGAACGTGGCGCCGGTCGTCGAAGGCACGGCGCGCGTCGCGCGCGACTCGGCGCGCGTGGTCGGCATTCTGGGCGTGGACCTGCTCGCCGAGGCGGCCTTCCGGCCGTTCGTCGCGCCCGGCCCGGGCACAGACGGCGGCGCAGGCGGCGTCGATCCGGGCGTTTTCCTGACCGTCCCCGGCGCGGCCGTCCTCAGCCGCGGCACGGCGGATGCGCTCGGCGTCGCCCTCGGCGACACGCTCGGGCTGAGCGTCGACGGCCGGCCTGTCACGGCCCGCCTCGTCGGCCTGCTGGACCCCGCCGACGGCCGCAGCGCGTCCGCCCTCTCCAACCTCGTCATCGTCGACGTCGCGACGGCGCAGGAGTGGGCGGGGCGAGAATCGGGTACGACCGGCGGGGAAGACGCCCCCTCGGGGTCAACTCTCCGAGCTTCCGACGCCGGGACGCTGTCGCGCGTCGACCTGATTGTGCCTGGGGGCGCATCGGGCGCGGCGATGCTGGCCCGTGTGCGCGCCGTCCTGCCGCCCGGTGTCGAGGTCCGCCCGGCGACGGGGCAGGCCGAGACGCTGCGCACGATGACCGCCGCGTTCCGCCTCAACCTGACGGCGCTGAGCCTGCTCGCGCTCGTCGTCGGCCTGTTCCTGATCTACAACACCGTCACGTTCGCCGTCGTGCAGCGGCGCCGCGTGCTCGGCACGTTCCGCGCGCTCGGCGTGACGCGTGGCGAGGTGTTCCGGCTCGTCCTCGGCGAGGCGCTCGCCGTCGGCGTCGTGGGGACGGCGCTGGGGCTGGGGCTCGGCGTCGCGCTCGGGAGCACGCTCGTCGGGCTCGTCACGCAGACGATCACGGACCTCTACTTCGTCGTCCGCGTGCGCGAGCTGGACCTCAGCGCCGGGTCGCTCCTGCGCGGCGTCGCGCTCGGCCTCGGCGCGACGCTCCTCGGCGCGCTGCGGCCGGGCTGGGAGGCGGCGTCCGTCACGCCGGCGTCGGCGCTGCGGCGCTCGACCGAGGAGGACCGCCTCGCGCGCGGCGCGGGCCGCATCGCGGCCGTCGGGGCGGGCACGATGGCGCTCGGCGGTGGCCTGCTCTTGATCCCGGTCCCGGCCGGGTCGGGCGGCATCGCGCTCGCCTATGCCGGCCTGCTCGCGATCCTCGTCGGCTTCGCGGTCACGGTCCCGTGGCTGACGCGGGGCTATGCGGCCCTCGCGCGACCCGTCGCTGGGGCGCTCTTCGGGCCCGTCGGGCGGATGGCCGCGCGCGGCATCACCGCGAGCCTCTCGCGCACGGCCGTCGCCGTGGCCGCGCTCACGGTCGCCGTCGCAGCCACGGTGGGCGTCTCGACGATGGTCGCCTCGTTCCGGACGACCGTCGTGGACTGGCTCGGAAGCGTCTTGCAGGCGGACGTCTACATCTCTCCGCCCGCCGCCGTCTTCCGCCGCGGCGGCGGCATCCTCGACGCGGGCCTCTACGCCGACCTCGCGGCCATGCCCGGCGTCGCCCGCGCGGACGGCATCCGGGTCCGCACGCTGGACACCGAGCAGGGTCCCGTCGACCTCGTCGTCGGGCGCGTCGACACGGTCCGGACGGGCATCTACCGCTTCAAGGAGGGCGATGCGAAGACCGCCGCCCGTGACGCCCTCCGCGGGTCCGTCTCGATCAGCGAACCCTTCGGCTTCCGCTTCGACGTGCAGGACGGCGACACGCTGACGCTGCCGACCGATGCCGGGCCGCGGCGCTTTCCGGTCTCGGGCGTCTACTACGACTACGGCAACGACCTCGGCGTGGTCCTGATGGACGAGCGGATGTTCCTGCGCCACTACCGCGACCCGGGCCGTTCGGGCGTCGCCCTGACGGCGGCGCCCGGCACGACGCCCGAGGCGCTCGTGCAGGCCGCGACGGCCGTCGCCGAAGGCCGACAGCAGGTCTCGGTGAGGTCCAACCGGAACCTCCGCGAGACGAGCCTCGCCGTCTTCGACCGGACGTTCCTCGTGACTCACGTGCTGCGGCTGCTGGCCGTCGGCGTCGCGTTCGTGGGCGTGCTCTCGGCGTTGATGGCGCTGCAACTCGAACGCCGGCGCGAACTCGCGATGCTCCGCGCGCAGGGCCTCACGCCGGCCGAGCTGCGACGGACCGTCGTGGTGCAGACGCTCCTGATGGGCCTCTGGGCGGGCGTGCTCGCCGTTCCGCTCGGGCTCGTCCTCGCGGCTGTCCTCGTGTTCGTCGTCAACGTGCGCTCGTTCGGGTGGACGCTCGCCTTCGAGGTGTCGCCGCTCATCCTCGGGCAAGCCGTCGGCCTCGCCGTCGTCGCGGCGCTGCTCGCGGGCCTGTACCCGGCGTGGCAGATGGGCCGCGCAGACCCCGCCGAGGCGCTCCGTGACGACTAGCCGCCCCGTGTGCTCGTCGCCTCGTGCGCTCCCTGAACTTCTCGCTGTAATGCTCCGCTTCGCCCCGCTCGCCCTCGTTCTCCTGGTCGCCGGGTGCACGGACACGCCCGTCTCGGCGTCCGTCTCGGTCGCCGACGCGCTTTCGGGCGACACGACGGGCTACGCCCGCGCCGACCGCGTCCGCCCGTTCGCATTCCCCGCGGACCACGGGCCGCACCCGGCGTTCAAGACCGAGTGGTGGTACGTGACCGGCAACCTCCGCGCGACCGACGGGTCGGGCCGCCGCTTCGGCGTCCAGTTCACGGTCTTCCGGTCCGCGCTCGCGCCGGACTCCGCCCGAGCGGAGCGCGCATCTGCCTGGGCCGCGACTCAACTCTACATGGCGCACGTCGCCGTGGGCGACATCGCGGGCCGGCGCTTCTTCTCGCAGGAGCGGTTCGCGCGCGGCGCGGCCGGCCTCGCCGGGGCATCGGCGGAGCCGGTCCGCGCCTTTCTCGGGTCGGTCGAGATGAGGCAGGCTGCAGACGCGAGCGGCGCGGTCCCGCTGCGCCTCGTCGGGTCGGCCGAGGGCGCCGCGTTTGCGCTCGACGCGCGGCCCGTCAAGCCGGTCGTGCTCCAGGGCGACCGCGGGCTCTCGCAGAAGGGCGCCGAGGCGGGCAACGCGAGCTACTACTATGCCCAGACGCGCATGGCGACGACGGGGACCGTCACCCTCCCGGACCGCGACGGGGCCGCGGGCGAGACGGTCCCGGTCGAGGGCCTGACGTGGCTCGACCGCGAGTGGAGTACGTCCGCGCTCGCCGGCGGGCAGACCGGCTGGGACTGGTTCGCCCTCCACCTCGACGACGGCCGCGACCTGATGCTGTACCAGCTCCGCGGGCGGGAGGGCATCAAAGACCCGCTTTCCGAAGGGTCGATCGTCGACGCCGAGGGCGGCAAGACGCGCCTCGCCGCCGCGGCGTTTAGCCTCGAACCCGTCGCGCGGTGGACCTCGCCCAGTGGAGCGGCCTACCCGACGCGCTGGCGCGTCCGGGTCCCATCCGAAGGGCTCGACCTCGCCGTCACGGCCGCGCTCGACGCGTCCGAACTTGACGCGACCGTCCGCTACTGGGAGGGCGCCGTGGACGTGGCCGGGAGCGTGGCCGGCTCGGGCTTTCTAGAAATGACCGGTTACGCCGACACCCCCGCGCGTCGTGCCGATGCTCTCGCACGCACGTCGACCTCGTCGGCGTCGTCATCGGCCCGATAACCGGAACGGCGCGGCGGCGTCTCGCCGATCTGCTTGAGCCATCCGTTGAGACGCTCCGCGCTGCGGTGGACGGTGCCGTAGGGGCCGCTCTCGGGGCCCTGGCCGCCGAGAAAGTTGAGCACAGCCGCGCCGAAGCTGACGGGCACGAGCACGGCCAGCACGATGCTGCCGATCCAGAGGCGGACGTGGAACGTGACGAGCGACGAGACGAGGTCGGAGCGGGCGGACACGGTGGAAGCGAAAGGTCGGGGCAAACTACGAGGTTAGTCACTGCCGGTTGCATCGGTCGCAGGCGCGGCTCGGCTCCCGCGGAGCCACACGTGCGCCCCGAAGGCGAGCGCAAGACCCACTGCGTCGGCCAGCACGTCGAAGGCGTCGCCCGAGCGGTGGATCGGGAGCGTGTGCTGGAGCACCTCGACCGCGACGCCGACAGTCAGCCCGCCGAGCATTACGGCCCTGCGTCGCGCGGGGTAGAGCGCTAGCCACAGCATCGCGAAGCCGAAGAACAGCGCCACGTGGACGACTTTGTCGAACGACAGCAACGGCACGGACGGCACGTACTCGCCCGGCGCGAGCGTCGAGGCGAACAGGCCGGCGGTCCACGCGACGGCGATGAAGCGGCGCATCCTAGGCGCGAACATGCGAGGCATGGACACGCAGAGCGTGAAAGTGGGCGAGGGCGGCCGGGATCGCCGCGACGAGGTCCGATGCGACGACGCCAACGCCCGCCGGTCCGCCCGCCACGCGGGCGGCCTCGGTCCCGACGTGGAGGGCGCACACGGCCGCCTCGGGCGCGGGCACGCCCTGCGCGAGAAAGGCCGTGATGGTGCCCGCGAGCGTGTCGCCCGAGCCGGCCGTCGCCAGTGCCGGGGCGCCGGGCGGCCCGACGAACACGCGCCCGTCGGGCACGCCGACGACGCTCGGCATCCCTTTGAGCACCACGACGGCGTTCCACCGTACGGCAAGGTCGCGGACGGCGGTGAGGCGGTCGGCAGGAGCATACCGGTCGTCGCCGACGAGCGCGCGCAACTCGCCGAGGTGCGGCGTGAGTACGAGGCTGGCGCCGCCGGGGCGGTCGGCGAACTGCCCGTCGTGGCCTGCGAACGCCCGCAGGCCGTCGGCGTCGAGGACGACGGGCACGCGCACGCGCCGCAGCAGCGTCCGGACGAGGCGGGCCGTCTCGGGCGCGCGGCCGAGGCCGCACCCGACGAGCGCCGCGTCGGCCGCGGCGAGGCGCTCGGTGATGACGTCGAAGGCGGCCAGCGTGAGCGTCCCGGCCGACGTCTCGGGACACGCCTCGACCATGACCTCGGCCGAGTGGACGTCGAGCGTCGCCTGTACGCTCGCGGGCGTGCAGCACACGACGGCGCCCGCGCCGGCCCGGAGCGCGGCCGTCGTCGCGAGGACCGCGGCGCCGCTGTACGGCCGGCTGCCGACGATGGCGACGGCGCGGCCCGCGCTGTACTTGTGGGCGTCGGCGGCGCGGCGCGGGAGGTGCGTCCGCACCCAGGCATCGGTCGCCCGGTGCGCTGCGGCATGGGCCTCAATCTCTGACGCGGGCACGCCGATCTCGACCGTCACTCTGCGACCGGCGAGGGCCGCACCCGCTCCCAGCAAGAGGCCGGCTTTGAGCGCCCCGAAGGTGACCGTCACATCGGCGCGGACGGCCCCGGCGACCGCCGCTCCGGTCGCCGCATCGACTCCGGTCGGCACGTCGAGCGCGACCGTCGGGGCGCCTTGCTCGGCGATCCACGCCGCGAGCCGGGCGACCTCGGGCCGCAGCTCACCCGTCGCGCCGATGCCGAGCAGCGCGTCTACGACGGCGTCGAACGGCCCGTGCGCCTCGTCTACGGGGGCGAGGCGAAACGAAGCCGGCGCCGCCTCGGCGAGGCGCTCGGCGAGTCGCCGGTTGGCCGCTCGGCCAGGGCTCTCGCGCGGGGCATTGAGGGCGACGACGGTTACGTCCACGCCCCGAGCGTGGAGCACACGCGCGACGACGAGGCCGTCGCCGCCATTGTCGCCGGGCCCGCACAGGACCGCGACGCGCCCGGCCGGTGTGCCGATGAGGTCTGCGACGACCGCGGCCGCGGCGCGGCCGGCGGATTCCATCAGCACGCGCGCGGGGAGGTCCCAGCGCTCGATCGTCGCGGCCTCGGCCGCGCGCATGCCGTCGCGGGTCAGAATCGGCGTCAGGCCGGTCATGGCAGTTCGCGGGGTGAACCCGGACCAGGGGAGAGGCGGATCTCGCCGACGTCGGCGTCCCAGCGGGCGCGGACGGCCGCGGGCTCGGTCACGAACGCGAGCGCCTCGGGGGCCGTGTAGGGCGCAAGACGCCCGCCGGACCAGCGGCCGTCGCCGTCTGTATCGGCAAAGAGGCGCAGGCGGACCGGCCCGGGGCGCAGGCCCGCGATCTCGAACTGCCCGTCTGCCCCGGCGACCGCGCGGCGCACGTCGGGGCCGAATGCCTGCCCCTCGGGGGCCACTTCCACGACGACGCGCCGCCCGGCAGCGTCCGCGACGCGGCCGACGACGCTCCCGAGGGCGTCCGCCCCGAGCACGGTAAAGCGCCGCGGGGCCGAGCCGGCGACGGTGACCGTGAACACGCCCACGCCGGGCGGCGTGACCCGGAAGCGCACGCCGTCGTCGGTCTCGAACACGGCCGGCACGTCCAGCCCTGACGCATCGGAGAGGCGAACGGCCGCGAGCGCGCTGGAGTCGGGCGGCGACGACCAGCGAAGCGTGAGGGCGTCGCCGGGGGCGAGGGTCGAGTCGCGCGCAGGATCGAAGCCGACGAACCGCGCGACCGTCGTGTCCGGGCGCGCCGTCGGCGTGACGGCGAGGGCGAACGCGAGCGCAGCCGTTCCGGCCGAGTCCGCGACGGCGCCGGCCGAGGCGCGGAGCCTGTGAGGAACCGGCGCGAGCGCGGCGTCGGCGATGACGACGACCTCGGCGGGACTCGCGGGCAGAATCCCGGCCCGCGCCCGAACCGTCCGGCCCGAGGCCGAATCTTCGAGTACGAACGCGCCCCGGTCGCGGAGGCGCACCGCCTCGGTAAAGCGGACCGCGACGCGGCGGTCCGACAGCGCCCGAACGGACCGCGGCGCGGGCGGGACGGTGTCGAGTGCCGTCGTCCAGAACGTCGCCGGGCGCACCGCGTCGAGGGGAGTCGACGTGGCGGTCGTGTCGCGGTCGGTCGTGTCGCGTGGCGCCGTGTTCGGTTCGACGGCAGCGAGTGCGGGCGTCGGGGTGACGGCGAAGCGCTCGCCGGCGTCGGCGCGGCCGTTTCGGTTGCGGTCTGCGACGACGGCGACGGCGTAGCGGCCCGGGCGGAGATAGTCGAGCCGAAAGCTCCCGTCCGCCGTCGTCTCGGTCCGGTAGCCCGGCGCGGTCGTCGCGGGATCGGCGGTGGTGTCGGCATAGGCCCAGACGGCGAGGCCGCGCTCGGGCGCATCCGTTGCGGGGTTGCGGACGACGCCCTCGATGCGGCCCGCGTCGATGCGGTCGCCGGTCGAGAAGGCGACCGACAGCGGCGCCAGCAGCGCGACGCGGCGCGCGTCGGCAAGCTCGGTCCCGATGGTCACGACGACGGTCGTCTCGGGTCCGAGCGAGTCGAGGGCGACCGTCAACTCGGCGCCTCGGACCGAGACGCGCGGCGGGACGGCCGGCTCGGGCGTGACGCGGACGGCGCGTGCGGCGCTGGCCGGGTCCAGCCGCTCCGAGAACGTCAGCACGACCTCGCGGGCGGCGACGCGCGTCGCGCCGGCTTCGGGGAGCGACGAGACGAGGGCCGGCGGCGTCGTGTCCGGCGGGCCGCCCGAGGGCGCGACGGGCGTCGCGCAGGCGCCGAGCGCGCAGGCCGCGAGGGCGGCGGCAAGCAGGGCAGCAGGGCGGAGCATCGCGGAGCGCGGGGGACGACGGCCAAGCTAGCGCGCCGGCCCGGGCGCCGTGCCGGCCCGCCAGCCGTGCACGCGGCGGGGATGAGGCCGAGCGATTAAATTGTCACGACGTATCCGTCCTCCTGCCGCCGTCCCATGCTCTCGTCCCGCCTCTACGCCTTCGCCGCCGTCCTCGCCCTCACCGCGCCCGGATGCGACCTCGTCGGTGCGTCGGACGCACTCGGCGACGTGTCGTCGTCGGACCGCGCCGAACTCGCCGACCTGACGGGCGCGTTCTTCGATTGCGACGCCGAGGTCCGGGAGGTCACCGACCGCGCGAGCGGGACGCTCGAATCCGGCGACTGCCTCCAGACCGACGGCTCGTACCAGGACTTCTACGCCTTCCGGCTGGACGAGCGCGCAGACGTGCGTGTCGAGATGACGTCTAGCGAGGTCGCGCCGTACCTCTTCCTGCTCGAGGCCGACCTCGGCTCGTCGGACCCGCTCGTCGAGGTCGACCGCGACCGCAACGCGACGCGGACGGACCGCGCGGGCGTCTCGGCGACGCTCCCGGCGGGCCTGTACCTCCTCTACGCCAATTCGGTCAGCGCAGACGAGACGGGGGACTACACGCTCTCGGTCGAGGCCGACGCGACCAGCGAGAACCGGCCGGCGGCGCGCGCTTCGGTAGGCGGCGGATCGGGCCGGAAGTAGCCCGCACTACTACACCCGGCGGACCTCGGCGAGCGCCGTCAGGCGGCTCGTCGTGCGCAAGAACTTGTTCGCGATGGCCCGCTCGACCCCGCGCGCGCCGGCCGACGTGAACCACGCCGCGGGCTCGGCCTCGGACGTGAACGAGAGCACGGGCGGGTCCGGGAGGCCGTAGAGGTCGTCCGCGACGCGGAGCAGGCGGAGGGCGTCATCGGTCGTGCGGACGGCGACGCCGTCGATGAAGAGGGCGTGGGAGCGGGCGAGGTCGGCCGCGAGGCGCGTCCGCTCCGTCTGCGTCGTGAGCGCGAGCAACTCGGCGAACGTCATCCAGCGCTTGGGCTCGGGGGCGGCGTCGAAGGCGACGTGCATCGCGGCCCGTGCCGCCTCGGGCGGCCCGATCCAGGCCGTGCCGGGCTTGTCGAGGCCCTGCCGGTAATCCGCCCCGCCGACCGGCACGACGGTGTACTGGTCGGCGAACTCCTCGGTGATGAACCGCTCCAGCCGGTCGCGGCCGAGCGCCGCCGAGACGAACGCGTCGGGCTCGGCATTGGAGGACGCAGCGAGGGTCACGCGCCGCTCGCGCAGCGCGCGCAGCACGGCGATGAGGCGGACCTCGCTCGCGGGGTCGTCCAACTCGACCTCGTCGAGGCACAGCACGCGCGCCCCGGCCGCGACGCGGTCGGCGTAGGCGTCGGGCGTCTCGGTGGAGCGGAACAGGGCCGACGAGTGCGTGAACGCGCACGCGACGGGGACGGCGCCGGGCGTGACGGGGGCCGTGAGGGCGTGGTAGATCGCAGCGAGCAGGTGCGTCTTGCCCGTCCCGACGGGCCCGACGAGGTAGATCCCGCCGCGGAGGCCCGTTTCGCGCGCGGGCCCGAATCCGAACCACCGCGGCCGGCCGTAGCGGACGCGCGCGAGGCGCACGAACGTGCGCGTCCGCTGGAGCGCCTCGGCCTGCGAGGCTGTCTGTGGGACGTACGCCGCAAAGCGGGCGTCGGCGTAGCGGGCGGGCGGGACGAGGGGCGTCATGGCTCTGCGACATGCGGCCGGGCCGGGCCGGCGCGCACGGCGACGACGGCCGCAACGACGAGCAGCGCTCCGCCGGCGAGCGCCCACGGCCCCAGCGTCTCGCCGAGCAGCCACACGCCGAGCGCGCTCCCGATGACGGGCTCGACGTTGCTCAGCACGCCCGCCCGCGCGGCCTCGACGCGCATCACGCCCCACGTGAACAGCACGAACGTGCCGGCCGTGCACGCGATACCCATCCACACGACCGCCGCGAGTGCCCCGCCGCTCAGCGCGGGCGGCGGGCCTTCACGCCAGAAGGCCCACGGCAACACGAGCACGCCGGCAAGCGCAAACTGCACCGCCATCGCCGGTAGCGCCCCGATCCGGTGCGCGACGCGACGCGACAGGAGCGTCCACCCGACCGCGCCGGCCATGCTCGCCGCACACAATGCGTCGCCGAGGACCGAGCGCCCCGGGCCGGGCTCTCCGACGAGCAGGACGACGCCGAGGGCGGAGAGCGCGACGGCGGCCCACGCCGCGCGGCTCGCCCGCTCGCCGTCGACGAGCGCGGCCCCGATGGCGAGCAGCGGCGGCGCGACGGCGACGAGCAGCGACGCGCTCGCAGCCGTCGTCCGGGCGAGGCCCTCGAACTGCATCACGAACACGATGTAGCCGGAGACGAGCGCGCCCGCGACGACGCGCCAGGCATCGGAGCCGGTGACGCCGCCGGTGCGGACCTGCGCGCCGATCCGGCGCCACGGCACGAGCGGCAGCAGCACGCCCGACGCGAGCGCGAGCCGGAACACGATGAGCCAGACCGGGCCGGTCTGCTCGAGCGCAATCTTGCCCGCGATGTAGGTCGTGCCCCAGAGGGTCCCCGCGGCGACGAGCGCGGCGATCGCGCGCGGACGCTCGGCCGCCGCCGACCCGGCGGCGGGCGCGCCCGATGTCGTGGTGACAGAGTCGGGCCCACTCACAGCGCAACCCAGTACTGCTCGACCGGGTCGCCGCCGAGCGCCGTCAGGGTCTCAAAGGCGAACCCAAGACCGGTCAGGACGGCGACCGACGCGGCATTACCAGGTGAGACGAAGGCAACGATGCGCGTGAGTCCGAGCCGCTCGCGGGCGTCGGCGAGGACGCCGCGCGACGCTTCAGAGACAATCCCCTGGCCGCGGAACGCGGGCAGGAGCGCAAAGCCGAGGTCGGCGTCGGCGTGGCCCTCGCGGCGGAGCAGGCCGCACAGCCCGGCAGGCACGCCCGCGACCTCGACGACGTGCAGCCCGACGCCGTGGTCGCGGAGCATCGCCTGCGGCCCGTCGCGGACGTACCGGCGGGCGTCATCTAGCGACGCGACGCCGCGGTCACCGATCCAGCGGAGCCAGTCCGGGTCGGTGAGGAGGGCGAGCACGAACGGCGCGTCAGCTTCCGCGAGTTCGCGGAGCGTGAGGCGCTCGGACACGGTGACGGTCACGGCGCGGCGAGCGGGAGCGAGACGAGGTTGGCGAAGACGCGCCACGCGCCGGGCGTGAGCGCCTCGAGCTGCCGGTACCACCCGAGCGCCGAGTACGCAACGGTCCCCTCGCCAACGCGGGCGACGACGAGGCCCGTCGTGAGGGCGCTCTCGCCCGTGTCGCTGAGGGAGACGAGGCGCTCCCAGCGGGCGTCGGCCGTCTCCGTAGGGAAGTAGAGGCCGCGCTCCTGCACCCAGCCGTCCCAGTCCGCGGCGGTGATGCGGTGGGGGAACGAGAAGACCGGCGAGTCCGCGGCGAGTAGCGTGACCACCGCGTCCTCCTCGGTCACGCGGTCGCGGCCGAGCGCGAGCGGAATTGGCGTCCAGCCGCCCTCGGGCGCGCCCGAGTCGGGGCCCGGGTTCCACTCGGCGGTCTTGTGGTAGCCGATCACGACGTGCCCGCCGCCCCGGACCCAGTTCCAGAGCGCCTCGCGGTGCGCGCGGAGGTCGCCGCGGACGAGGAAGGCTCGGATGTCCAGCACGACGGTGTCGAAGGCCGAGAAGTCGCCCGCGGCGAGGGCAGCGCTGTCGAGGCGCGTCACGCGAGCGCCCATCGCCTGAAGCGCACGCTCGGTCGTGTCGTCGTACGAGCGGACGAGCCCGACGCGCAGGCCCGGCGCGACGCGCACGTCTGGCAGGACGGCCGCGGGGCGCTCGACGCGCTCCCAGACGCTGCCGCAGCCCGGAATCGACCGCTCCTCGGCCGCGACGCGGTACACGCCCGGCGCCGCATCCTCGGGTAGCTCGATGACGGCGACCAGCGGACTCGCCGAGGCGGCTGCGCGGAGCGTCGTGTAGGCGACGGGCACGCGCTGCGCGTCGGTCACCGTCACGACGACCGAGACCGAGTCCACCGCCGGGTCGTAGGCGAGCACGGTGACGGGGATTTCGTTGCGGCCCGGCACGAGGCGGACCGGCGCGGCCGAGAGGTCGAGCGCGACGTGCGGGGCCGTCTCGACGGGCACGTAGCCAACCGCGACGAACCGGCCGCTGGCGTCGGTTGCGGTGTACGTCAGAGGCGGCGTGCTCTCGGTCCGGTCGTACATCTGGACGTGGCGCGGCAGCGTCGGGCGGACCGCGGGCGGGACGACGAACGAGCCGCGGCCCGCGGCGAGGTCGAGCGTCTGCGCGCTCCCGCCGGGCAGGGCGGCGGGCAGGCGGAGTCTACCCGGCCGGGGCGTCCACGCGAGGCGGACACGCTCGCCGGGGACCACGACCGCAGGCTCGGCGGTGATGCCCGCGAGCGGGGCGCTGCCGAGGTCGATGCGGGCCGTAACCGGGAGCGGGTCCGAGTCGCTGAAGACCGGGAGCAGGCCCGCGAGCAGATCCGTCGCCCCCGGCGTGACGGCGGGCGTGCCCGGGACGGCGGCGTAGAGCTCGAAGTAGGTCGTGTCCTCCCGGAACTGCCCGGCAAACTTGTCGAACCCCTGCGAGACGTGGAGTGCGGCCGCCGCGACGGCCCGGTCCGCGCACGCCTCGGCCGGGCGCACGGCCGTCGCGGCGCACGCGTCGCGGACAGGCAGGGCGACGACGGTCCGGGGCGTCCGCGCGCGCTGCCGCACGAACAGGCGGGCGGGCTGCCACAATTCGACACCCGGCAGGTCGAGTTGCTCCGGGTGGTACCCCGGGTCCGCCGCGAGGCGGAACGCGTCGACGGCCGAGATGCCGACGGCCTGGTGCTGGCCGTGCTGCGCGTCGGGCCACGCCGTCAGCGTGTCATGGTTGGTGAAGAGGACCGTCGGGCGGTAGCGTCGGATCTGCTCGACGAGGCGGGCCGTGACGAGGTCGCGGCCTGCTGCGGCGCCCACGCGAGGATTCGCCGTGTCCCAGAAGCCCGTCCGCGGGCGGCTCCACTCGTCGAACGCCTCGGCGGCGTGCTTCGAGAAGCCGAAGTCGTAGAGGTTGAGGAAGAGGACGTGCGAGCCGAGGACACGGGCGGCGGCCTCGGTCTCGCCGGTCCGGACCGCGCCGAGGCGCTCGTAGAGGTCCGGCCCGGCCTCGTTCTGGCCGCCCTCGCCGCGCGTGTAGATCACCGAGACGACGGCCGCGTCGGTGTGGCCGCGGTAGTACGCGAGCGTCAGGCCGTCCTCATCGTCGGGGTGGGCGGCGAGGTTCATCACGACGTGCGGCCGGCTCGGCGTCTGGGCGACCGCGAGGAGCGGGCTGAATGCGAGCGCAGCGAGCAGCAGACGGATCGGCATCGGAGAGGGGGAAGTCGGGCGGAAAAGGTACAGGACCGCCCGCGCGCCTCGGCGGTTCTCATCACGCGATGTCGACCGCGTTCGTCCGGGCGTCGCGCTCGTCGTGCGCCTGGTTTGCGGTCCGCGCGGTTTTCGTCGTCCTGAAACAACTTCAGGAGTGCAGGGATAGGGCGTGGATCCTTGCCGCTTCGCCTTCACCCGTCCGCTCTCCGCCCGCCATGCCGTTCTCCGACGCCGACCTCGACTTTCTGATGACCCTGCTCGCGACGCCCTCGCCGACCGGCTTCGAGGCTGCGGGGCAGCGCGTGTGGGTCGGCGGGGTGCGCCCGCTCGCGAGCCGCGTCGAGGCCGACGCGTACGGCAACGCCTGGGCGACGCTCGACGGCGCCGATGACGCCGCACCGCGTGTGATGCTCGAAGCCCACGCCGACGAGATCGGCTTCGCCGTCAAGCACGTCACCGACGACGGCTTCCTGCGCGTGGACCGCATCGGCGGCACGGACCATGCCATCGCGCGGGCCCGCCGCGTCGTGTTCGCCGGCACGGACGGGCCAGTCGCGGGCATCCTCGGCAACACGGCGATCCACCTCCGCGACCGCGACGACGACAAGCTGCCCAAGGTCGAGGACCTCTTCGTCGACGTCGGTGCGTCTGACAAAGCCGGCGTGGCGGCGCTCGGCCTCCGCGTCGGGCAGCCGGGTGTCTATGCCGATGCCGCCGAGCGCGTCGGGGAAACGCGCATTGCCGGGCGGGCGCTCGACAACCGCCTCGGCGGGTTCGTGCTCGCGCGCGTCTTGGAGCGCCTCGGTGCGGGCGAGGCGCCGGCCGCGACGACCGTCGCGCTCAACGCCGTCCAGGAGGAGATCGGCGGCAACGGCGCCAAAATGGCCACGCACGCGATCCGCCCCGACGTCGCCGTCGTGCTCGACGTGACGCATGCGACCGACTCGCCGGGCATCGACGCGGCCAAGCACGGGAGTGTGAAACTCGGCGGCGGGCCGACGGTCACGCACGGGACGGTCAACCATCCGGCCGTCGTCGCGCGCCTCGTTCAGGTCGCCGAGGCCGAGGGCATCCCGCTCCAGCACGAGTCGTCGAGCCGCTACTCGGGGACCGACACCGACGTCATCTTCACGAGCCGCGCGGGCATCCCGAGTGCGCTCGTCTCGGTCCCGATGCGCTACATGCACTCCACCGTCGAGACGGTCGACCTCGGCGACGTAGAGCACACCGTCGCGCTCCTCGCCGCGTTCGTACGGTCGGTCCGCGCCGACGACCGCTTCGCGACCGATGTACTCGGCGACGCCTGACCCCCTCCCATGCCAGACGACACGCTCCGCTGCCTCCGCTGCGGCTCCGACTCGGCCATCCCCGACGCCCGCGTCCTCTCCCTGGACTCAAACGGCGCGCACAACGTCCTCGAAGTCGGCGTGCAGAAGCATCCCGAGGCGCTCGTGTTCAAGAGCGAGATCCGGTCCAAGGTTCGCGCGCAGGTCTGCGCCGACTGCGGGTTCGTCGCGTTGACGGCCGTGGATCCCGAGGCGCTGTGGGAGGCGCACCTCGAGCGGATCGCCAGCAGCTGGCGCTAGGCCCGGCCCCGCGTCGGGTAGCTTGCCACGCCCCACCAGACACCCGTGCCCGACTCTTCCGCTTCGCCCGGCGCCTCGCCCGCTCCGCTTGCCGGCGTCCTCGCCGCCTTTGCCGCCGTCTACCTCATCTGGGGCTCGACGTACCTCGCGATCCGCTTCGCCGTCGAGACGATGCCGCCGTTCACGATGGCGGGCGTCCGATTCCTCGCCGCTGGGGCGATCCTGTTCGCGTGGAGCCGCGCCCGCGGGGCGGCGCCGCTGACGGGCCCGCAGTGGCGCACGGCAGCGGTCGCAGGGGTCCTGCTGCTCGTCGGCGGCAACGGTCTCGTGTCGTGGGCCGAACAGAGCGTGCCGTCGGGGATCACGGCCCTGCTTATCGCCTCGACGCCGATGTGGATGGCGCTCATCGACTGGGCGCGGCCGGGCGGCGTGCGCCCGCGGGCCGGCGTCTGGGCAGGCGTTGCGCTCGGGCTGGCCGGCATCGCCGTCCTCGTCGGACCGGGAGGGCTCGGCGGCGAGCCCGTAGACCCGCTCGGGGCGCTCGCCATCGGGACGGCCTCGTTCTGCTGGGCGCTGGGCTCGATCTACCAGCGCAGTGCGCCGGTCTCGGAGTCCACGCTGCTCAACGTCGGCGGGCAGATGCTGGCCGGAGGGGCCGTGCTCGTCGTGCTCGGTGCCGTGCTGGGCGAGCGGCTCGTCGTCGCGGACGTTTCGGCCCGCTCGGCGGCGTCGCTGGCGTACCTCGTCTTCGCCGGGGCTGTTGTCGGCTACTCGGCGTACGTGTGGCTGCTCAAGGTCACGACGCCTGCGAAGGCATCGACGTATGCGTTCGTGAACCCGCTCGTGGCCGTCGTGCTGGGCTGGGCGCTCGCGAACGAGCCGCTGAGTCCGCGCGTGATCGGCGCGGGCGCGCTGGTCATCGGCGCGGTCGCGCTCATCACGACGGCGGGGAGTGCCCGCCCCGGGGCGCCGGCGCCTGCCGCGGCGTCGTAGGACCAGGCGGTTCACAGGGATTTCGGCGTCGGCCAGCTTGGCGGCAGGTGGCCAGCCGTGGTAGGTTTCACCCGTTCGCCGCACGTCGTGCGGCAGACGTTGCCAGTGTAGCTCAGGGGTAGAGCAGCTCATTCGTAATGAGCAGGTCGTCAGTTCAAATCTGACCACTGGCTCTCAGAAAAGCGCCTTTCACGTAGCGGTGGAGGGCGCTTTTTGTTTGTCCGGTGGCTGGCCAATCCCTTTAGTTCCCCACCGGGCGCAAGCGGAAGGGCGCTTCGGAGCAGCCCGCTGGTTTCCCGAGGACAAGCCGCGGCCGCGCGGTCGTCCGCGTGCCGTAACCGGATTCTCTGTTTGAATCCGGACGCCGGACGGCGATTCCGCTGTACGCCCCGGATCGATCGGTCGGCCCTTGGCAGTTGCCCCCAGCACGCCTACTGCCGGCTGACCGGGACGCCGAGGGCGGCCGGAAGAAACCTGGTCCTACGGTTCCGAAGTTGACCGGAATCGGGTCGGGGTTTCCACCCGCCTTCGGCTGCCACAAGTCTTCCACGTCGCTCGCAATGAACCGCTCCGCACTCTGGCTCCTCGCCCTCCTCTCGCTCGCCGCGTGCCGGCCGGCCGCCGAGACAGACACCCCGGCCGCCGAGACGGGCGCTGACTCATCGACGGTCCAGATGGGCCACGCGGGGATGTCGGGCCACGGCGCCTCGTCGTACTCCGACCTCACCTTTCTCGACGGCATGATGGCGCATCACCAGATGGCCCTCGACATGGCCGAGGCCGCCGATGCGCGCGCCGGCAGCGACGCCGTCCGGACGCTCGGCCGGGAGATCGCCGCCGCCCAGCGCGCCGAGATCGACTCGATGCGCGCGTGGCGCGCCCGCTGGTTCGCCGGCGCCCCGACGCCCGGCCCGATGTCCGCCGACGACATGGCCGACATGGGGATGGCCGGTATGGACATGGAGGGGCTCGCCGCCGCCCGCGGCGCGGCCTTCGACCGGATGTTCTACGAGCAGATGATTCCGCACCATGCCGGCGCGGTCACGATGGCCGCCGAAGCGCAGGTGCGGTCCGAGCGGCCCGAGATTCGCGCCCTCGCCCGGGCGATCATCGCGGCGCAGGCCGAGGAGATCGGCGAGATGCAGGCCCGCCTCGATGCGACCTCGCCTGCGGCGCCGCGGTAAGAAACCCGAGCCGCCACGCCGCGATGGACCGAGGCGGCACGTCGTGTCGGCCGGGCGAGCGTCTACACGTGCAGCCGGACGGCTTCAGCCACCTCGGTCCATTCTGTCCACCCCTTCTCGGCTTTCATGCTCCGGACCTCCCTCATCGCCGCGGCACTCACCATCTCCGCCTGCGGCGACACGCCCGACGCCCCACCGGTCGCGGCCCGGATGAACGCGGGTGTACAGACGGCCCAGATCGTCGTCGGGGCCGAGGGGTACGAGCCCACGTCCGTCGCTCTGCAAGCGGGCATCCCGGCCCGGCTCGTCTTCACGCGCACGAGCGACGACACGTGTGGTACGGACATCCACGCCGAGGCGCTCGGCGTCGGCCGGACGCCGCTCCCGCTCGGGGAGTCGGTCCCCATCGAGTTCACGCCCGGCGCGGCTGGCCGATTCACGTTCGCGTGCGGGATGGACATGATGGAGGGGACCATCGTCGTTGTGAGGTCATGAGCGCCGGCCTGCTGCGACGGCACGCCCGGCGTAGCTTGATCGGACGCAAGCCGGCATCGTCCGGCCCTCGCCGCACTCGCCCAACCGGCGGCGCTCACCGCTCCGGGAGCCTCTTTCGACCCCGCCCTCTCGCCATGAACACGATTGCAAAGCGGGTGCTACTCGCCGTCGCGCTCCTCGCCGCCCCGTCGGCCTACGCGTACTCGGCCCTCGTTTCCGACGCCTGCCCCTGCGGGGAGTCGTGCTGCTGCCCGGACTGCCGCTGCACGTGCGAGACCTGCCAGTGCGCGTCCGGCACGTGCGACGACTGCTGCCCCGGCGGCACCTGCCCGACGCGCTGACGCGCCGGGGTCGACGGCGCGGGGCCGGGCTCACGTTCTGGACCCTGCCTGCTCCAGCGGTGGCGAAACGGGCAACGAGGTAACCGGGAGTCACGTCCGGTGTCCAACCTCCTGTGACGCCGATGAACGCCCGTCCGACCCAGACCTCGACGGAAGCGGGAGCGCCGGCCCGGACCGCGTCCTTCCCCGTCGAGGGGATGACGTGCGCCGCGTGCGTCGGCCGCGTCGAGCGAGCCCTGACCCGCGTGCCCGGCGTGGCCGCGGCGACGGTCAACCTCGCGACGGAGCGGGCGTCCGTGCAGTACGACAGCGCCACGGCGTCTCCGGACGTGCTCCACGCGGCCGTCCGAAAGGCGGGGTACGGCGTTCCCGATCTCGCGAGTGACCCGGACGCGTCGGGCACGGAGGCCGAGACGGATGACGACCGGGCGGAACGGGCGCGGCTGGCGCTCCGGCGCCGTCTCGCCTGGGCCGTGGCCCTCACGGTCCCGCTCTGGCTGCTCGAGATGGTCCCGATGGTCGTGCCCGGAGGGATGGCCTGGCTCCACGCGCGGGTCCCGATGGAGACGCTCTGGCTGGTCTCGTTCGCCCTCGCGACGGCCGTCCAGTTCGGGCCGGGGTGGCCGTTCTACCGGGCCGGCTGGGCGGCGCTCCGCCACGCGAGCCCGGACATGAACACGCTCGTGGCGATGGGGACGAGCGCGGCCTATACCTACTCCGTCGCCGCGACGTTCGCGCCGGGCCTGCTGCCGCCCGGGGCCGTCCACGTGTACTACGAGGCCGCGGCGACCATCGTCACCCTCGTCCTGGCGGGCAAGGTCGCCGAGGCCATCGCGAAGGGGCGAACGGGCCGGGCGATCCGCCGGCTCGTCGAGCTTCAGCCCGCGACGGCCCGCGTCGTCCGCGGTGGCGAGGAGGTCGAGGTCAACATCTCGGAGGTCGGCGTCGGCAACCTCGTCCGGGTCCGCCCCGGCGAGCGCGTCCCGGTCGATGGGACGGTCGTGGACGGCGCGTCCTACGTCGACGAATCCCTCGTCACTGGCGAGCCGGTTCCGGCCGAGAAGGGCCCCGGAGCGACTGTCGTCGGCGGGACGGTCAACGGGACCGGAAGCTTTCTCTTCCGCGTCGACCGCGTCGGAGCGGATACGCTGCTCGCCCAGATCACGCGGCTCGTCGGCGACGCCCAGGCGTCGCGGCCGGCGATCCAGGCCCTCGCCGACCAGGTCGTCGCCGTGTTCGTCCCGGCCGTCCTCGCCGTCGCGGCGGCCGTGTTCGGCGTGTGGATGGCCGTCGGGCCGGAGCCGGCGCTGTCGCACGCGCTCGTCGCCGCCGTCTCGGTCCTGATCATCGCGTGCCCGTGCGCGATGGGGCTGGCGACGCCGGTGTCCATTCTGGTCGGGACCGGGCGGGCGGCCGAGATGGGCATCCTGTTCCGCCGCGGCGAGGCGGTCCAGACGCTCGCCGAGGTCGACACGGTCGCCTTCGACAAGACGGGCACGCTCACGCTCGGCCGGCCGACGCTCACCGACCTCGTGCCGGCCGTCGGGTTCGCCGAGGACGATGTGCTTCGGCTCGTCGCGGCTGCCGAGGCCCGGAGTGAGCACCCCGTCGCCCGCGCGCTCGTTGACGCGGCCGTCGCCCGGGGCCTTGCCCTCTCGCCGCCGACGCACTTCGAGGCGATTCCAGGATTCGGCGTCGAGGCGACCGTCGAGGGGCGCCGCGTCTGGGTCGGGGCGGACCGCCACATGGCCCGGCTCGGTCTCGACGTGGCGCCGTTTGCGGACACGGCCGCGCGCCTCGCCGGTGACGCCAGGACGCCGCTCTATGCTGCGCTCGACGGCCGCCTCGCCGCCGTCCTCGCGGTCGCCGATCCGGTGCGCGACACGGCGGCGGGTGCCGTCGCGGCCCTGCTCGCCCGCGGCCTGACCGTCGCGATGGTGACGGGCGACAACCGCGCCACGGCCGAGGCCGTCGCCCGGCACCTCGGGATCGCGACGGTCCTCGCCGAGGTGCTGCCGGCAGACAAGGCCGAGGCCGTCGCCCGGCTCCAGGCCGGCGGACGGGACGGCCCGCCCGCCCGCGTCGCGTTCGTCGGCGACGGGATCAACGACGCGCCCGCGCTCGCCCGCGCCGACGTCGGCGTCGCCATCGGGTCCGGGACCGACGTCGCCATCGAGGCGGCCGACGTCGTCCTCGTCCGACCAGACCCGGCGGCGCTCGTCGACGCGATCGTCCTCGCCCGGGCGACGCTTCGGAACATCCGGCAGAACCTGTTCTGGGCGTTCGCCTACAACGTCGTCCTCATTCCGGTCGCGGCCGGCGCCCTGTACCCGGCGTTCGGCGTGACGCTCTCGCCCGCGCTCGCCGCGGCCGCGATGGCGCTCTCCAGCGTGTTCGTGCTCGCCAACGCGCTGCGCCTGCGTCGCCAGGTCATGCCGGGTGCCTCGCCGCACCCGGCATGACCCGTTCCGGTCACGGCCGAATGCGCCAGAGTTCGCCCGCGTCCTCGTCCGTCACGACGTACAGCGCCCCGTCGGGGCCCTCGCGGACATCGCGAATGCGCTTTCCGCGCTCGGCGAGCAGGTGCTCCTCGCCCGTCACCCGGTCGCCTTCGACGGTCAGCCGGACGAGGCGGCGCTGCCCGAGCGCGCCAACGAACAGGCTCCCACGCCACGCCGGGAAGGCCGATCCGGTGTACCACGCCGCGCCCGAGGGCGCGATGACGGGGTCCCAGTAGTAGACCGGCTGCTCCGTTCCCTCGCGGACCGTCTCGGCCCCGACAATCGGCGCGCCCGAGTACTCGACGCCGTATGCCGCGACGGGCCAGCCGTAGTTGGCGCCGCGGCGGATAAGGTTCAGTTCGTCGCCGCCGCGCGTGCCCATCTCGACCTCCCACAGGCGGCCTGCGGCGTCGAAGGCGGCGGACTGCACGTTGCGGTGGCCCGTGGACCAGATCTCGGGGAGGGCGCCCGCGCGCCCGACGAACGGGTTGTCCGGTGGCACCGACCCGTCGGGCGCGATGCGGATCGTCTTGCCGAGGTGGCTCGCGAGGCTCTGCGCCTGCGGCCGCATCGGCGTGTCGGACCGCTCGCCGAGGGTGATGTAGAGCATTCCGTCGGGGCCGAAGGCGAGGCGCGAGCCGAAGTGCTTGTCGCCGTCGTACGTCGGCTGGACGCGGAAGAGGACCTCGACGGCGTCCATGCGCCGCTCGTCGGCCGAGAGCGTGCCGCGGGCGACCGCCGTGCCGTTGCCGCCCGGCCGGGGCTCGGCGTAGCTCCAGTAGACGCGCCGGTCGGCCGCGAACATCGGGCTCAGCGCGACGTCGAGGAGGCCGCCCTGGCCGCGGGCGTCGACGGCCGGCAACCCGGCGATGGGCGCGCCGACGGCGCCAGCGGCCGTCACGATCCGCAAGCGCCCCGGCCGCTCGGTCACGAGCAACCGCCCGTCGGGCATCGGCTCCACGGCCCATGGGTGCACGAGGCCGGTCGCGACGACGTCGACCGTGAACGCGACGTTGCTCGGGGCGGCGCATGCGCGCGTCTGGCCCGCAAACGCCGGCCGCTGGTCGCGGCCGTTCGGCGGGCCCGTCTCGACGGGTTCACACGCCGCACCGTCCGGGCCTGCACCGTCCGGGCCGGCAGCGGACGAGGTGCCCGAGGCGGCGGGACCAGCGGCGTCCGCGCGCGTCGGGGCGGTCGGGCTGCACGCGCCCGCAGTGAGCAGGAGCGCGGCGACGCCGACGAGCGCAGCGGCAATCGGGCGAGACAGGGGAGAGGCGGCCATCGGAGGGGCGGGGGAGAGGGTCGCTGAACGGCGCAGCCCGTGCAGGCTGTTCCGATGCGGCACTCGGGCCCGCGTCGGGCGATTCGTCACGCGTTCTCGCGGGAGCCCGGCCGGTGCGCGCGCGTTGACCGGGCGAACTACCCCGATCTCTGTGTCCACGCCCACCGCCAGCCCGACCGTCTCCGCGTCAGGCTTCGACCTCACGCCGCTTCGCGGCGCTGCACGCGACCACGCCGCCGACGCGGCCGGTCTGACCGCCGAGGAGCGCCACGTGCTCCTCGACCACGGGACCGAGCGCCCCGGCTGTGGCCTGCTGCTCCACAACAAGGAGGACGGCCTCTACGCCTGCCGCCTCTGCGGTCTGCCGCTGTTCGAGTCCGCGGCCAAGTTCGAGTCCGGCACGGGCTGGCCGAGCTTTTTCCAGCCTGTCGACCCGGACCACGTCGTGAACCTCCGCGACCGGACGTTCCTGATGGTTCGCACCGAGAACCGCTGCGCACGCTGTGACAGCCACCTCGGCCACGTCTTTCCCGACGGCCCGCCGCCGACGGGCCAGCGCTACTGCATGAACTCGGCGGCGCTCGCGTTTTTCCCGCCCGGCGTGACGCCCCTCCAGCGCACGGCAGAGGCGCCGGAGTAGCGCCTCGGCGGCGCCCGAATCTCACGCGATTCGGGGAGGCGGAGATTTGCGGCGCGTGTGTACCGTACGGCCAGGCGCTCCGGATCACGGACGCCACGAGTCACCTTCCCAACGCGCCATGAACACCCGTTCGCTTCGCGGCCTCGCGCTGCCCGCCGCCCTCGTCGTCACCCTCGCCTCCCTCTCGGGCTGCAGCGGCCTCATGAACCGGGCCGCCGCTGCCGCGGGTGGCACCTCGTCCGGCAGCGTGGCATCGGGCTCGGCCCGCCTCGACGTCGTCAACGAGTCCGGCATGTCGGTGTACTCGATGCAGGCCTCGGCGTGCTCGGACTCCAACTGGGGGCCGGACCGCCTCGGGTCCAGCACGATCTCGTCGGGCGGCTCGATGAGCTTCGACCTCACGCCCGGCTGCTGGGACTTCCGCGCGGACTTCGACAGCGACCACGCGTCGGGAAACGAGCTCGTCCAGCGCAACATCCGCATCGGCAGCGGCAGCTCCTGGACCTGGACCATCGGCGGCTGAGCCGCCGCACCCGTCCGGCTGTCCGTGACCGCCCGCCCGTGCCGATAGTGCACGCGGCGGGCGCGTCGTTTTGTCACCCGCGCGTTGTGAAGGGCCGCCGAAGCGATAGATTGGACGTGCGGCCTCGTCCCCCCAGCCCGCGACCTCATGTCCGAACCCCCGGTCGGCGACAGCGCCCCCGTCCGCCTGCTCGTCGCGGGCGATCTCCACCTTGGCCGGATGCCGGCCCGCGTGCCGCCCGGCGACGCCGCCCTCGACCCGGCGGCCGTCCTTTCGTCTGCCGCCGACCTCGCCCTCGCCCGCGGCGTCGACGCGCTCGTGCTCACGGGCGACCTCGCCGACGCGAGCAACAAGGCCTTCGAGGCCTTCGGCACGCTCGAACGCGTCCTGCGGCGCCTCGCCGAAGCCGGCCTGCCGGTCTTCCTCGTCGCCGGCGACCACGACTTCGACGTCGTCCCGGCCGTCGCCGACGCCGTCGCGTCGCCGCTCGTGCGCGTGCTCGGGCGGGGGCAGACGTGGGACTCTGCGCCCGTTCTGCGGGCGGGCCGCGAGGTGCTCCGCCTCGTCGGGTGGTCCTTCGCGGGGCCGCAGGCGGCCGAGAGTCCGCTCGCGACGTACCCGTCCGACGCGCCGCTGCCCGGCGTCCCGCTCGTCGGCGTGCTCCACGCGGACGTCGACGCGCGCGAGAGCCGGACGGCGCCCGTCGCCCTCGACGCGCTCCGGGCCGTCCCCGTCGCGGCGTGGCTGCTCGGCGGCGCCCACGACGCCCGCATGGTCCCGGCCGATGCCGCCGGGGCGCCGCTCGTCGTGTCGCCGGGCTCGCTGCAGCCACTCTCGCCCGACGAACCGGGCGTCCACGGCGCCGCCCTCGTGACGGTCTACCCCGATGGCCGAACGGCGGCCGAGCGGCTGCCGCTCGCAACGGTCCACTACGCGACGGTCGAGGTCGACCTTTCGGACGCAGCCGACGCCGCGCAGGCGCGCGCCCTGTGCGCGGCCGCGCTCCGCGAGCACGCCGCCGCGGTTCGGGACGCGTCGCCGGCCGTCCTGCGGGCTGTCGTCGTCGTCCGCCTGACGGGTCGGACGGAGGCCTTCGACGCCGTCGACGCGCTCGCGGCCGACCTGCGGACGGATGGCGACCTGCCGCACGCTGGCCTGACCGTTGGCGTCGCGCGCGTCGACGTCGCGGCCGGCCCACACCTCGACCTGGGCCGACTCGCGGCCGGATCGGGGGCCGTCGCGACGCTCGCGCGCCTCTCTGCGCGCCTCGGGACGGACGGCCCGCTCGACGAGGCCGCGCTCGACGCGTCCGACCGCGCGCTCGTCGCCCGTGCGGTTCGGGCGGTCCGCGCCGCCCGCGCCGCCCGCGTCTTCGAGCCGCTCGGGGCCGACGGCCGCCTCGACGAGGACGTCACAGCCGAGGCGACGGCGCGCCTCCGCCGGCAGGTCTCGCGCCTGCTCGGGACCGCGATCGCCCAGAACACCGACGACTAGCAGGCCAGACGACCCGCCGGGCCTGCGCCCGCTTCCCGCACCGCCATGGACCGCCTCGACATCGACCAGATTTCCGTCCGCTCGTTCTACGGCGTCCCGCAGGCGGGCCTCAGGGCCGAGTTCGGCGCGGGCCTCACGGTCGTCGTCGGGCCGAACGGGCAGGGCAAGACGACGCTCGCGCGCGCACTCCACGGTGCGCTGTGGCCCGAGACCGTCCGGCCGTGGCGCCCGAGCTACGACGCCCGCTTTACGGTCGGGCCGGAGGCCTGGGCCGTCTCCGTCGAGGCCGGCGAGGCGCGCTACGCCCGCGATGGCGTCGCCGCGGACCGCCTCGCGCTCCCGGACGCGTCGTACCGGAGCCGTTACTTCCTCTCGCTCGGCGACCTCGTCGTCGACGACGGACAGGACTTTGCCGACGCCGTCCGCCGCGACGCCTCGGGCGGCGTCGACCTCGCAACGGCCCGGGCGGCGCTCGGCTACCGCGCCGCGCCGCCGCGCGCGCTCGACTCGGCACGCCGCGCGCAGGACGCCGCGGCCGAGGTCCGCCGGCGCCGCTCCGCGCAGGCGGCGCTGCGGACCGAGGCCGAAGCCCTCCCGGCGCTCGTCGCCCGCGGGGAAGCGGCCGCCGAGGCGGCCGGGACGGCCGCCCTGCTGGACCTGCTCGAACGCCGCGCCGAG
The DNA here is from genome assembly GCA_036399715.1 of Rubricoccaceae bacterium. GTDB lineage: Bacteria > Bacteroidota > Rhodothermia > Rhodothermales > Rubricoccaceae > DASVSE01. The sequence continues at coordinate 858 of DASWMO010000179.1, read as the reverse complement.
GCACACGCCCGCGCCCTCGAGGCGACGCGCCACGCCGACGCGTTCCCGGCGCCGATGGAGAACGTCGCCCGCGACACCAAGGCGCGCTACGACGCGCTCGCCGAGGCGCAGCGGCGCGCCGAGGCGACGCTCGCCGCCGCCCGCCGCGATGCCGCCGAGCATGCGCAGGCGCTCCTCGGGCACCCGTGGGCCGCGTCGGACGCGCCCGCGCCGGCCGAGCTGTCGGCCCGCGTCCGCGCCCTCGACGAGGCCGCGCGCGCCGTTGCGGATGCGGTCAAGGCCGAAGCCGCCGCCTCGGCCAACGCCGCGCACGTCGCCGAGGCGATCCGGGCGGCCGGCGCCTCCGAAGGCCTCGCGGTCGGAGCGGACGCCCTGGCGCGCGTCGCCGCGCTCGCGACGGAGGCCGGCGCGACGCGGGCCGCGGCGGCCGAGATGGCGGCGCGCAGCCAGGTCCTCCGCGCCCACCACAACCGCATCCAGCCGCACGACCCCGAGGCACTCCGCGCCGGCATCGAGGCCCTGCGGACGTGGCTCGCGTACACGACCGAGACGGCCCCCGTCGCGCCGGTCCTGTCGCCTGCGCCGGTCTGGATCGTCGCGGGCGTTCTGGCCGTTGCGGCGATCGTGGCGGGCATTCTGGGCAACCCGTGGGCGCTCGCGCTCCTCGCCGGCGTCGTCGCGCTCGCGTGGGTCGCCGTGGTCCTCGCGCGCGTGCCCGCGGCTCACGAGAGTCCGGCCGGGCGCGCCCGCGAGGCCTACAGCCTGCTGCGCCTCGACGCGCCCGACGAGTGGACGGCCGCGGCCGTCGAGACGCGGCTGCAGGCGCTCGAACGGAGCGCGGCGAGCCAGGACGCGCGG
>DASWMO010000178.1:0-4268 GCA_036399715.1 Rubricoccaceae bacterium | reverse complement strand
GATGAACCATGTCGTAGCTGAGGGAGAAGGCGTATCTGTTCCAGTCGTGACCCTGGACGACGCGATCAAGGAGGACGGACCCCTAGTGCTCAAGATGGACGTCGAGGGGTGGGAGACTGAGGCGCTCGCCGGGGCGCGTCGTCTGCTCGACGCGCCTTATCCCCGCGCCCTCGTTCTCGAACTCAACGGGAGCGGAGAGCGCTACGGCTTCGACGAAGCTGTGCTCCACCGCGATCTGCTAGCCCGGGGCTACGCGCCGTTCGTGTACCACCCGTTCCGCCGGTCGCTGGAAAGCCTGGGCGACCGGACCTCCGATGCGGGCAACACGCTCTATCTCAATGACGCCCCGTTCTTCCGCACCAGGGTCGCGTCGGCACCGCCGTTTCGCGTGTTCGGTGAGCGGATCTGATCCTGAAAGGGCCCTGGGAGCGCTCGGTGTGGAGCGCCCCCGGGGCCGCCGTCTACTTCTCCGAGCGGTTCAGGAAGCCGATGCGCTCCAGCCACTCCGGGTGGTCCGCGAGGGCGACCGTCGCGACCTGCTTGTAGCCCGAGATCCACTTCGCGGTCTCGTAGCGGATGCCCTTGCGGTCCAGCGTCCCCTGCTGCTTGAGGCCCTTGCGGTTCTCCTGCCGCCCGTCGAGCAGGCGGAGCCGGGCGAGCTCGTCGGCCGCCGCGGCGGTCGTCCCGGGGGTGAGCCCGCGCGGCGTCAGCCGGTCCTGCAGCACCTTGTCGTCTCCGACGGTGTGGTAGAGCTGCTCGGCCTGCGTGAGCCACCCCGCCGCCGCCCGCTCGCGGGGCCCGTTCAGCCCGAGCCGGCGGAGCGTCCCGGGCTCGTCCTGGAACAGGACGCGGGCGATGGTGACGTGGCGCATGTAGACCTGCTTGTGGAAGACGGCGCGCGCGTCCGTGAGCGACTCCGTCGAGCCGACCTGCAGCCCGAGGTCGTCCCCGCGGCCGGTGACGGCCTTCTGGAACGCGCTGAGGCGGTCCTTCGCGGCCGTCAGCTCGTCCTCGCCGTAGCCGTACAGCGTGAGGGCGGCGAGCAGGTCGGGCTCGGTGAGCGCGTTCGTCACCGCGACGTCGGTGCTCTGGATGAGCTCGGCGTCGGGGGTGTTGTAGTACGACATGGGGAGGGGGAGGAAGGTGAACAGGGCCGCCCCTGGGGGCGAGCGGGCTCCGGGGATATACCCGGTAAAGGTTGCCGCATCACGCAGGTCCCTGTTTTTATGTGGTATGACACGCGTTTCGCGTCCCGGAGGGCGTCGGCGACGTCCGGCAGACCGGTGGTGACTCTCGGGAGCACTCCCCGAGCCCGCCAACGGTCTGCAATGGTCCGCCAACACCCTGCAGGAGTCCGCCAACGGTCTGCAGAGCGCCACCAACAGTCTCCCCGACCACGTCTCCACCCTGCACGGGCCCGCCAACGGTCGACGGGCCTGCCGCATGCCCCTTCCGGGCGCTGACGATGCCGCGCGTCCGCTTCGTCAACCGCGTCTTCCCGCCGGCGGCCGGCGCGACGGGCCTGTACCTCGCCGAGATGGCCGACGCCCTCGCCGCACACGGCTGGGCCGTCGACGTCGTGACCGGGCCGGCCCCGGGCGCGCCCGCTGTCGAGACGCGCCCGAGCGGTGTGACCGTCCGCCGTGTCGGGCGTGAGGTCGAGAAGGGGAGGGGGACGGTCCGCCGCGCCCTCGGTTACGCCGCGTTCTTCCCGCGCGCGCTCGCCGCAGCCGCCCGCGCCCCCCGGCCGGACGTCATCGTGCTCAAGACGGACCCGCCCCTCCTCGCCACGCTCGGTCCCACGCTGCGGCGCCTCACAGGCGCGCGCATCGTGCTGTGGGCGCAGGACGTCTACCCCGACGTCGCCGAGGCCCTCGGTGTGCTGCCCCCCGGGGGCGTCACCGCCCGCGCGCTCGGTCGTCTCGCTGCACATGCGCTCCGCCGCGCCGATGCCGTCGTCGCCATCGGGCGGTGCATGGCCGAGCGCCTCGAATCGCGAGGCGCGCGCAGCGTGACCGTCATCCCGAACTGGGCGCCGGCCGGCATCCGCGTCCTCCCGCGCGCCGGCAACCCGTTCCGCGCCGAGCACGGTCTCGGCGATGCCTTCGTGGCGATGTACTCGGGCAACCTCGGCCTCGCGCACCCCGTCGGCGCGCTCCTCGACGCGGCCGGGGCCCTCGCCGAGACGCACCCCGAGGCGCTCGTCGTGTTCGTCGGCGACGGGCCGCAGCGGGCGTGGGCCGAGGCCGAGGTCGGGCGGCGGTCCCTCGCCAACGTGCGCTTCATCCCGTTCCAGCCCGCCGCGCGCCTCGCGGAGAGCCTCGGTGCGGCAGACGTGCACCTCGTCGCGATGGAGGAGGCGCTGGCCGGGCTCGTCGTCCCGAGCAAGCTCTACGGCGCGCTCGCGGCCGGGCGGCCGGTCGTCTTCGTCGGGCCCGAGGCGAGCGAGGCGGCACGCCTGGTCCGCGAGCACGCCTGCGGCACGGTCGTGGCAGGCAGTGCAACGGACGCCCTCGGCGGTGCCATCGCGGACGCGCTCGCGGCGTGGGCCTCCGATCCCGAGGCGCGCCTCGCGGCTGGCGAGCGCGCCGCCCGCGCCGCGCCAGTCGGCCCCGATGTGTCTGTGTTCTCACATGTACTCACCAATACATGACCAGGCCGCGCGGAAAAATCAGCCCATTAAATCTGGATAGGGTACGGTTACGCATAGGCGTCTAGAGACGAGCGGCGATAGATTAGACCCATCGACCCAGGCGCAAGCCCTCCGGCCTCCCACCACGCGCGCCACCGAGCGGCCCTGGTCGGCCGGCTGCAGACTCTATCCGTGATGGCGCCTCTTCTGATTACAGCCCTGCTGGCGTTCGCCGTCTCCGTCGCCGGGACGCGGGCCGCGCGCGACCTCGCCCTCCGCCACGGCCGGCTGGACCGGCCGGACGAGCGGAAGCAGCACGCCCGGGCCGTCCCGCGGGTCGGCGGGGTCGGCATCGCGGCCGGCGTGTTCGTCGGCCTCGCGGCCGCCGTCGGCCTCGGCAGCGTTGCCCTGGCGGACGTGTGGCCGCTCGCGATGGGCGCCATCGCCATCGTCGCGATGGGGATCTGGGACGACCTCTACGGCATCGGCTTCAAGCGCCGCTTCGCGGTTCAGCTGCTCGTCGCGTACAACATGGCCATGGCGGGCTGGCACATCGACGTGACGAACCTGCCGCTGCTCGGCGCGCTCCCGCCGTTCGAGCAGGCCGCGCTCGCGCTCCCGGTGACGATCCTCTGGACGGTCGGCATCATCAACGCCATCAACCTCCTCGACGGGCTCGACGGACTCGTCGGCGGCATGGCGACGATTGCCTTTGGCGCCTTCGCGCTCGCCTTCATGGACGCTGGCGACCCGCTCGTGTGGACGCTCTGCGCCATCGGCGCGGCCGCCGCGCTCGGCTTCCTCGTCTTTAACGTCCACCCGGCGTCGATCTTTATGGGCGACACGGGCAGCACGCTCCTCGGATTCCTGCTCGCGATGGTCAGCCTGCGCGGCATCACCGGTGCGCCGACGCTCGGGCTGCTCGCCATCCCCCTGCTCGTGCTCGGCGTGCCGCTGCTGGATACGCTGACGACGATGACGCGCCGGGTCGTGGAGGGCAAGTCGCCGTTTATGCCGGATGCGGACCACATCCACCACCGCGTGCTCGCGCGGAGCCACGGATCCGTGCCCCGGGCCGTGCGGGCGATGTGGGCAGCCGCGGCCGTTCACGGCGTCCTCGGGATCGCGATGAGCCGGGCCGGCGGGAGCAACGTCGTGCAGGTCTCGATCCTGTTCGTGGCCGTCCTGCTCGCCTACGGCGTCGTGCGGTCGCTCCGGTACGCGCGCATCCGCGTTATCTGGCGCAACCTGCAGCGCCGCCGCCGCCACGGCCTCCGCTCGGCGTCCTCCACCGCGCGCCTCTCCGCCCCCCGCGTGTCCGGGACCTTCGTCTCGGCCCCCGCGCCATCCGCCCGCCCGTCCGACGCGTCGCCGACGGCCCGGGGCGACGGGGCAACGCACCACCGCCCGCCCACGGTGATGGTCGGGCGGAGGTAGCTTGGCCGGCGCTCACCCTCGCGCCCGCCCATGCTCTTCGGAACCGTCGTCGGCCAGGTCTGGGCGACCCGCAAGGACCCCGCGCTCGTCGGGATGACGTTCCTCGTCGTTCGCGAGACGGACCTCGACGGGACGCCGACGGACACGTTCGTCGTCGCCGCCGACGCCGTCGGCGCGGGCGTCGGCGAGGCGGTCCTCG
>DASWMO010000177.1:0-27783 GCA_036399715.1 Rubricoccaceae bacterium | reverse complement strand
CGTCCGGCCCTCTCCCCTGACGCCCTAGTCCATCATCCGGCGCAGAAACGCCGGCGTGTCCGTGTCGTCCTTGCGGATGCGCTCGCGCCGGTCGAGGTCACCCGCGGCGAGGCGGCGGGCGGGCGTGGCGCGGGCCGCGTCGTCCTCGCGGGCCGCCTCGGGCGCAGCGTCGGCCGGCGAGCGGCGCTCGTAGGCCGGCGCGTCGAGCTGGCGCAGGTTCTCGACGCCCTTGTAGTTCGGCGAGCCCGACGCGCCGCCGAGCGTGACCGTCCGCCGGATGCCCGATGCGGCCTGGCTGTCGAGGCCGTCACCGGCCGTGCCGCGGTCGAAGCCCGTCGCGATGACCGTCACGCGCAGTTCGTCGCCCATGTGCTCGTCGATGACGAGCCCGAAGATGACCTCGGCGTCGTCGCCGGCCTCCTGCTGGATGACCCCGACGGCCGCGCCGGCCTCGCGGATCGAGAGCGTCGGGCCGGCCGTGATGTTGACGAGCACGTTGCGCGCGCCGTTGATCGAGACGCCGTCGAGCAGCGGGCTCGAGATGGCCGACCGGGCGGCGCGCTCGGCGCGGCCGTCGCCGGCCTCCGTCGCCGCGCCCATGATCGCCGTCCCGCCGTCCGACATCGTCGTGCGGACGTCCGCGAAGTCGAGGTTGACGAGGCCGTGGACGGTGATGAGGTCCGAGATGCCGCGCGTGGCGTTGTAGAGCACGTCGTCGGCCATCTCGAAGGCGGCCGAGACGGACGTGTCGTCACCGGCGACCTCGAGGAGGCTCTCGTTGGGGATCACGATGAGCGTGTCCACGACGTCGCGGAGCTCCTGGAGGCCGGCCGCGGCGGTCCGGGCGCGCTTCGGGCCCTCGAAGCCGAAGGGCTTGGTGATGACAGCGACGGTCAGGATGCCGAGGCCTTTCGCGATCTGCGCGACGACCGGCGCAGCGCCCGTGCCGGTCCCGCCGCCCATGCCGGCGGTGATGAAGACCATGTCGGCGCCTTCGAGGGCGGCCTCGATCTCGCGCTGGCTCTCGCGCGCGGCGTCCGCGCCGACGCCCGGTCGGGCGCCCGCTCCGAGGCCGTTGGTGAGCGCGCGGCCCATCTGGATTTTGGTCGCCGCGCCGTTGTTCTGCAGCGCCTGCGCGTCCGTGTTCACGGCGACGAACTCGACGCCGTGGATGCCCTTGGTGAGCATGTTGTTGACGGCGTTGCCGCCGCCGCCGCCGACGCCGATGACGCGGATCTGGGCGGACGTTTGCGCGTCGTCGTCGAAGCTGAAGCGGGTGGCGTAATCGGGGCTCATAGTGGGGTCCCTCCGGAAGGTGGATGCCAGGGTGAAAGGCCCGTGGGGGCGGGCCGAGCCGCGATCGGGGACAACCGGCAATCTACCGGTTCCGCTGTCCCAGACTCGCGACACATTACCAAACAGTTTCCGGCCAGACGGCCGGTTTGCGAATTAGAGTTCGTCGAACCAGCGCCGCATGCGGTCGGTGATCTTGGCGACGAGCGTGTCGGAGTCGGCCTCCTCGTAGTCGCCTTCGAGGACGGGCGGTGCGGCATGGGCGCCATCGCCTGCAGGCGCGTCGGCCGGCGCGCCGACGGCATGTGCGCCGACGGTCTGCGCGGCCTGCTTCGTCTCGACGGCGACGAGGCTCGCGCCCGACGTCGCGCCGACCTTGAAGCCGTGCAGCACGAGCCCGACGCCCGTCGCGAACTTGGGGTTCGAGACCTCCTCGACGAGCCCGCCGGCGAGCCCGATCGGACGCCCGACGCGGGCTTCAAGGCCCAGAATGTCGGCGGCGAGCTCGGCCGTGCCGGGGATGAGGGCGCCGCCGCCCGTCAGGACGACGCCCGCCGAGAGGTGGCGGCCGTAGCCGGAGCGCTTCACCTCGATGGCGACGATCTCCAGGATCTCTTCGAGGCGCGGCTGGATGATCTGCGCGAGCGTGGACTGCCAGATGGACTTGTCGGGCCGCCCGCCGATGCCCGGGATCGTGATCTCCTGGTCCTCGGCGACCATGTCCACGAGCGCGACGCCGAACTGCTGCTTGAGGCGCTCGGCCTGGTCGTGGAGGATGCCGAGGCCCTTCCGGAGGTCGTCCGTGACCTTGTTGCCGGCGACGGCGACGACGGCCGTGTGGCGGATCGTCTTGTCCTCGAAGATGGCGATGTCGGTCGTGCCGCCCCCGATGTCGACGAGGACGACGCCAACCTCCTTCTCGTCGTCGTGGAGGACGGCGTGGCTCGACGCGAGCGGCTCCAGGACGATGTCGTCCACGAGGTAGCCCGCCTTCTCGATGCAGCGGTAGACGTTCTTGGCGGCCGAGACGAGGCCCGTGATGATGTGGACGTTGGCCTCCAGGCGCACGCCGGACATCCCGATGGGGTCCGCGACACCGTCCTGACCGTCGACGATGAACTCCTGCGGGAGGACGTGCAGGATCTCGCGGTCGGCCGGCATGGCCACGTGGCGCGTGTCTTCGAGGAGCCGGCGGACGTCGTCGCGGTCGATCTCGCCGCCCGAGACGGTGATGACGCCGCGGCTCTGGAACGACTGGATGTGGTCGCCGGCGATGCCGACGACGACCGAGCGCGTCTTGGCGCCAGCGGCCCGCTCGGCCTCGCCGATGGCCTTCTTGACGGCCTCGACGGTCTTGTCGATGTTGACGACGACGCCGCGGTTGAGGCCGTCGGACTCGGCGACGCCGACGCCGCGGATGTGGATGCGGCCGCCCGCGTCCTGGCTCGCGACGACGGCGCAGATCTTGGTCGTCCCGATGTCGACGCCGACGACGAGGCGGTCGCCGTCGAGCCGGTTGCCGTCGGGGCGGGCGGGGGTGGAGTCGGTCATGGAGAGAGAGGGTGGGGGCGCCGGGAACAGACGCGGCCGGCCGGGGCCGGGCGCGCGTCTCTACCCGGCGTCCGGGGTGGACGGAAGAACGGTAGAGGCGGAGCGGGCCGGTGCGGCCGGGCGGGGGGCGCGTGTCGAGTCGGGCGGCGCGGGTGCACCTTCCTCGGTCACGACCTGCCCGTCAAAGCGCAGGTCGACCGAGCGGAAGCGCGTCCGCGGGCGCGGCAGCACGGACTGGTCCCAGAAGGCGCGCAGGCGTGCGAGCTGGCCGGCGACGCCCGTGCGGCCGAGGCGGACCGGGATGGACGGGTGGCCGCCGGCGGGCGTCGTCCAGAGGACGGCGCGGCCAGCGCCGTGCCACTCGACCTCGCTCACGAGCGCGTCGGTCGCGTCGTCGGCCGCGCCGAGGGCGGCGAGCGTCTCGCGCAGGGCAGCGCTCTCGGCCCGGTCGCCGGGCGCGACGTCGGGCACCGACCCGGTGAGCAGCGGGACGTTGTAGAGGACTGTGTCGGCGACGAGCGGGAGCGCGACGCCGGCCGCGTCGAAGTAGCCCGCCGGGCGGCCGTCGCGCATCACGAGCACGACCGGCTCGCGCTCGGTCACGCGGACCGAGAGCGTGCCCGAGGGCAGGCGCCGGACGGCGGCCGTGCGGACCCACGGGCTGCGCTGCGCGCGGTCGGCGACGAGTTCGGTCGAGACCGCGAAGACGGCGTCGGAGTCGGGGCGGACGCCCGTCAGGCGCGCGATCTCAGCTGGGTCGGCGTGGACCGTCCCGCTCACGTCGACGCGGCTCACCGGAAGCGTGTGCTGCCACCACCACGCCGCCCCGAGCAGCCCGAGCGCGGCGACCGCCGCCGCTCGGCGGGCGAGGCGACCGGCCCGGCTCGGGCGCGGCGCGGCGATCATACGTGCCTTCCGCGGCGCCGGCGCGGCGCGCGGGGCGTCCGGGCGGAGTCTCTGGTTGGGATCGCGCATCAGAGGGCCTCGGCGAGCAGGTCCAGAAAGGTCTGGCCGACGCGGTGGATGTCGCCCGCGCCCATCGTGACGACGAGGTCTCCGGGGGCCGTGAGCGCGAGGAGCGCCTCGGGGAGTGCCGCCTTGTCGGCGATGTAGTGCACGTCGCGGTGGCCGACCTCGCGGGCGAGGTCGGCGATGGTCTCGCCCGTCACGCCCGGGATGGGCTCCTCGCGGGCGGGGTAGACGTCCGTCAGCACGAGCACGTCGGCGTCGTAGAACGCCTTGGCGAAGTCGCCGGCGAGGTCGCGCGTCCGGGAGTAGAGGTGCGGCTGGAACACGGCGACGATGCGGCGCTCGGGCCAGCCTTTGGCGGCCGCCTGGAGCGTCGCCTCGACCTCGGTGGGGTGGTGCGCGTAGTCGTCGACGACGAGAACGGTCGCGCCGCCGGGCGTCGAGCCGGGGGCGAGGGCCTCGCCCTTGATCTGGAAGCGGCGGTCTACGCCCGAGTACAGCGCAAGTCCGCGCGCGACGGTTGCGAAGGGGACCTCGATCTCGAGCCCGACGGCGACAGCTGCCAGCGCGTTGCGGACGTTGTGCAGGCCCGGCGCGTGGAGCGTGATGCCGCCGAGGCGCTCCGACCCGTGGTAGACATCGAAGCGCGTCGTCGCGCCGATCTGCTCGACGTTCTCGGCGCGCAGCGTCGCCTGCCGGCTCGTGCCGTAGGTGACCACGCGGCGCGTGATGCGGCTGAGGATGCTGCGGACGTTGTCGTCGTCGAGGCACAGGATGGCCGCGCCGAAGAACGGGACCGAGTTGACGAACTGGACGAAGGCGTCCTTGATGTCGTCGAGGTCGGCGTAGATGTCGAGGTGGTCCGCCTCGATGTTGGTCACGACGGCGTGGATCGGCGCGAGCCGCAGGAACGTCCGGTCGTACTCGTCGGCCTCGACGACAATGATCTCGCCGCCGCCGGCGACGGCGTTGGAGCCGAACACGGCGACCTTGCCGCCGACGATGATCGTCGGGTCGAGGTCGGCGGCCTGCAGGACGAGCCCGACGAGCGTCGTGGTCGTCGTCTTGCCGTGCGTGCCGGCGACGCCGACGCCGCGCTTGGCGCGCATGAGCTCACCGAGCATCTCGGCGCGCTTGATGATCGGGATGCGCCGCAGGAGGGCCTCGGCCGTCTCGGGGTTGTCCGCGGGGTCCTTGACGGCCGAGGAGTACACGACGACGTCGGCGTCCTGGACGTTCTCGGCCGCGTGGCCCTCGTAGATCGTCGCGCCGAGCGTTTCGAGGTGGGCCGTGACGTCGCTCTTGCGGAGGTCGCTGCCGGAGATGCGGTAGCCGCGCCGGATGAGGACCTCGGCGATGGACGACATCCCGATGCCGCCGATGCCGACCATGTGGACGGTCCGGACGCGGCCCATCTGGTTGCCCCGGGCGACGGGCGCGCCCGTGTGGGGCACGTCGGGCAGGCGGGTCGGCATCGTCATCGGGAGGCGGAGGTCTGGCGGGCGGAGCCGGTGTGGTCGGCGAGAGTGAGAGTAGCGTGCGCGATGTCGCGGGCGGCGTCAGGGCGGGCGACGGTCGCGCAGGCGGCGCGCATGGCGGCTCGGCGCGCGAAGTCGCCGAGCAGGGCAATGACCGTCGCCCCGAAGTCGGCGGCGAGGCGCGGCTCGGGCAGGAGGACGGCCGCGCCGGCGTCGGCGAGGGCGGCCGCGTTGCGCGTCTGGTGGTCGGCCGTCACGTTGGGCGAGGGCACAAGGACTGAGGGCGTGCCGGTCGCCGCAAGTTCGGAGCACGTCAGCGCGCCCGAGCGGGTCACGGCGAGGTCCGAGGCGGCGTAGGCGAGGTCCATCCGGTCGAGATACGGGACAAGGTGGAGCCGCTCGTGGACAGGTACGGACGCCCGAACCGCGTCGTAGTAGCGCGTTCCGGCCGCCCACACCACGGCCGTGTCCGGATGTGCGAGAAGTGTGCCGAGGCCGGCCGCGACGGCCCGGTTGAGCGGCGCCGCGCCGAGCGAGCCGCCGGTGACGAGAAGGACGCGGGCCCCAGGTGCGATGCCGAGGGCCGTCCGGGCTACGGCCCGCGTGGCGTCCGTCGCGCTCGCCGCGACGAGGTCGGCTCGGACCGGGTTGCCAGCGACGGTCGCCCCGGGCAGGTCGCCGAGGGCCGCCTCGAAGCCGACGAACACACGGGCGGCGCGGCGCGCGAGTAGCCGGTTGGTGACACCAGCCGTCGCGTTCTGCTCCTGAATCACAAGCGGCCGGCGGCGCAAGACCGCCGCGAGCCCGACGGGCCCCGAGACGTAGCCGCCCGTCCCGACGACCACGTCGGCGTCAAACGACCGGACGAGGTGCAAGCTCTCGCGCAGGCCCGCGGCGAGCTTGAACGGGAACGCGGCGTTGCGACGGAGCGCCGCGGCTGAGAGGCCGCGCTGGAAGCCCGAGACGGTCACGGCGTGGATCGGGTAGCCGGCCTTCGGGACGGCCGTCCACTCCATCCGGTCGCGCGTGCCCGCGAAGGCGATGGCCGCGCCCGGCCGCGCCGCTCGCACGGCGTCGGCGATCGCAATCGCCGGGTAGACGTGCCCGCCCGTCCCGCCGCACGCGAAGAGCACGCGCGGGGTCCCGTCAGAAAGCAGGGGAGCGGAGGTCGTCACGAAAGGGGCGGGCAGCCGCGCAGGTGCGCAGCGGTGAGGTTTAGTCGTCCGAGGGGTCTGCCGTGGCGACGTGGCGCGAGACGTTGAGCAGGATGCCGACCATCGCGCCGGTCGCCAGCAGCGACGTCCCGCCGTACGAGACGAACGGCATGGGAAGCCCCGTCACGGGGAACAGGCCGACCGCGACGCCGGCGTTGATGAAGCCGTACAGGGCGATCGCCGTCGTGAGGCCGGTCGCGAGAAAGAGGCCCAGCGGGTCCGGCGCGCCCTTGGCGATGCGGAGGTACCCGCGCCCGAGAATCCACACGAACACGAGCAGCAAGATCGTCGCCCCGACGAGGCCGTATTCCTCGCCGACGATGGCGAAGATGAAGTCGTTGTAGGGCGCAGGGAGAAAGTCGCGCTGGAGGCTTTTGCCCGGCCCGACGCCTGTCACGCCGCCGAGGGCGAACGCGATCTGCGCCTGGTCCGCCTGGTAGCCCTCGGCCGAGGCGTCGAAGACGGCCTCGTCGTCGTTACCCGAGAACACGTCGACGCCCAAGAAGGCTTCGACACGGCTGGCGCGGGCCGGGCTCGTCATCAGCAGGCCGCCCGCGAGGACGAGCCCGGCGAGCGCGACGATGCCGAGGTGCGCCATCCGCACGCGGCCGACGAACAGCATCACGCCGATCGTGGCGGCGAGCACGGCGGCCGTCGAGAGGTTCTCGAGGCCGATGAGCAGGATCGTCGGCGCGATCCACGTCATGAGCGGCACGAAGCCGCGCGACCAGTCGCCGATGTACGCCTGCTTGCGCGCGAGCAGAACGGCGACGTGCAGGATGAGCGCGACGCGGGCGAAGTCGGACGGCTGGAAGCTGATGCCGCCGATTTCGAGCCACCGCTGCGCGCCGTTCGTCGCGACGCCGAGCACCTGCACGGCGACGAGCAGGCCGATGGAGACGGCGAGCGCGGGCCGCGACCACCGCGCGAGGCGGCGGTAGTCCACGAGCGAGAGCGCCCCGGCGACGCCGAGGCCCGCCCCGATGCGGACGAGGTGCCTCAGCAGCAGGCCCGTCGTGTCGCCGCCGGACTTCGTCTCGGCGAGGAACGACACGGCGCTGTACACAGCCACGACGCCCGCGGCCGAGAGGGCGAGGACGGCCCAGACGACGGCGCGGTCGGTCTGCGGGCGGGGAGCAGTGGCGGTAGCCGTAGCCATCAGGAGAGGGCGTGGACGAGGCGCTTGAAGGTGTCGCCACGGTCCTCGTAGTTGTCGAACATGTCGAACGAGGCGCAGGCGGGGCTGAGCAGAACCGTGTCTCCGGGCTCGGCCATGAGGCGCGCGAACTGGATCGCCTCCTCCATCGACGACGCCACGGCGACGGCCGGCGCGTGCGGCCCGAGCTCGCGCTCGACCGTCTCGGCGCTCTCGCCGATGGCGACGATCCCGGCGACCTTGGCCTCGACGAGCGGCTTGAGCGGCCCGTAGTCGTTGCCCTTGTCCTTGCCGCCGGCGATGAGGACGACGCGCCCCCCGCCGCGCGTGGGCTCGGCGAACGACTCGAGCGCGTACCAGACCGCGTTCACGTTGGTCGCCTTGGAGTCGTTGACGTAGGCCACGCCGCCGAGCGTGCGGACCTTTTCGAGCCGGTGCGGCACGCCCTCGAAGCTCGTCAGACTCTCGCGGACGATGTCGCTGCGGATCTCCATCGCGCGGGCGACGACGGCCGCGGCGAGCGAGTCGTAGAGGTTGTGGCGCCCGGGGAGGGCAAGGTCGGCCGTGGGCATGAAGGACTCGATCACGTTGGGGGGGGACGTGGCGCCGTCGGCGGCGGAAGGGGGGAGCGCGAGCACGATCCGCTCGACGCCGTCCGCGTCGGTGCGGACGTAGGCGCCCTGAGGCAACTCGGCCTCCAGAGAGAACGGGGCGAGGATCACGCCCGGGTTGGCTGCGCCGTGCGCCTCGGCGGCCTGCCGCACGCGCGCGTCGTCGTGGTTGTAGACGACCCAGTCGCCCGGGCCGGCGTTTTCGAAGACGCGCATCTTGGACGCGGCGTAGAGGTCGAGCGAGTGCTCGTAGCGGTCGAGGTGGTCCGGCGTGACGTTGAGCAGGACGGCGACGCGCGGGCGGAAGCTGGCGACGTGGTCGAGTTGGAAGCTGGACACTTCGAGGACGGCCGTCGTGTCGGCGGTCATCGTGTCCGCGTAGTCCGCGAAGGCGTAGCCGATGTTGCCCGCGACGACGTGCGCCCGGCCGGCCGTCGCGAAGGCGTGCCCGACGAGGCTCGTCGTAGTCGTCTTGCCGTTGGAGCCCGTGATGGCGACGACGGGCCCGGCCGCGAACCACGACGCAACCTCGATCTCGGAGTAGACGGGCAGCCGCTGCCGGAGCGCGGACTGGACGACGGGCGCACCCGTCGGGACGCCTGGGGAGACGACGATCCAGTCGGCGTCGAGCGCGCGGCGCGTGTGGCCGCCGGCCTCGAAGCCGACGCTGGCGGCGGCGAGGGCCTCGGCGACGCCCGCCTCGGCCGGGCCGGCGTCGGTCAGAAAGACGTGAGCGCCGTGGCGGGCGAGCAGGCGCGCCGCGGCGAGGCCCGAGCGCGCCGCGCCGACGACCGTCACGCGCGCCCCGGCCACGCCCGCGCGGAGCACGTCGCGGTCCGGGCGGTCGGCCGTCTGAGGCGTGGGCTGCGTCTCGCTCATCGGATGCGGAGCAGGAAGAGGGTCAGGATCACGAGGAGCGCCGAGACGATCCAGAACCGGATCACGATCTTGGACTCGTGGACGCCCTGCGCCTCGTAATGGTGGTGCAGCGGCGCCATCCGGAACACGCGCCGGCCTTCGCCGAAGCGCTTCCGCGTGTACTTGAAGTAGCCCGTCTGCACGATCACCGAGACCGTCTCGGCGAAGAACACGGCGCACAGGACCGGCAGGTAGAGCTCCTTCTTGATCAGGATCGCGAGCGTCCCGACGGCCGCGCCGAGCGCGAGGCTGCCTGTGTCGCCCATGAAGACCTGCGCGGGGTGCCCGTTGTACCACAGGAAGCCGAAGCAGGCGGCCGCGACGGCGGCGGCGAAGACCGTCAGTTCGCCCGTGCCCGGCAGGTACACGTCGTTGACGAACCGGGCGAGGTTGACGTTGCCCGTCACGTACGTCATCGCGACGAGGCCGAGCATCACGAAGGCCGTCGTGCCGGCCGTGAGGCCGTCGAGGCCGTCCGTGAGGTTGACCGCGTTCGAGACGCCCGTCAGGATGAACGTGATGGCGATCACGTACACGATGCGCCCGGCGAGACTGCTCCACGGTGCGAGGCCGGCGTAGTCCACGGTCCCGTCGGGCACGAGCGGCAGGCTCGTGATCGTGTGGACGCCGTCGAGGTCGTGCAGCCACAGCAGAATGCCCGAGACGATGAGCCCGAGCGAGATCTGCCCGATGAGCTTCGTCCGCTCGGCCAGGCCCTTCTTGTTCTTCTTGACGACCTTGATGTAGTCGTCGGCGAAGCCGAACGCGCCCATCCAGAGCGTCGCGAGGAGGACGAGCCAGACGTAGACGTTCGTCAGGTCGCCCCAGAGCAGGACACCGCCGGCGAGAGAGGCGAGCAGGATCAGGCCGCCCATCGTCGGCGTGCCGGCCTTGTGGGCGTGGCTCACGGCGCCGGCGTCCTCACCCTCGCGGACCGTCTCGCCGATGAGGCGCCGGCGCAGGCTCCGGATGACGGACTTGCCGCCGAAGATGGCGATTAGAAGTGCCGTCCCGGCCGCGAGCGTCGCGCGGACGGTGATAAAGCGGAAGACGTCGAACCCGGGCGGGTCGTACGTCGCGTTGAGCCAGGTGAAGAGGTGGTAGAGCACGGGCCTAGCGGGGATCGTGCGCCACCGAGGCACCAGAGGAGGCCGGGGCGCCCGCCGCCGCGCGGGCAGCGAGGGCGTCGGCGAGGACGAGGCGGTCGTCGAAGGCGTGGCGCGTCGCGCCGACGATCTGGTAGGTCTCGTGGCCCTTGCCCGCGACCACGACCACGTCGCCTGGACGGGCGTCTAGAGCAGCCGTGCGGATCGCCTCGGCGCGGTCCGGGACCACGCGGGCAGCGTCGGGCCGGGCGAGGCCCCTCGCGACATCAGCGAGGATGGCCGCGGGGTCTTCGGTCCGCGGGTTGTCGCTCGTGAGGATCACGCGGTCGGCGCCCGCCTCGGCCGCGGCCGCCATGATCGGGCGCTTGGTCCGGTCGCGGTCGCCGCCGCAGCCGAAGACGACCCAGAGGGCGCGGCCTGCGGGGACGATCTCGCGGGCCGTCGCGAGGACGTTGTCGAGCGCGTCGGGCGTGTGGGCGTAGTCGACGATCCCGAGCACGTCGCCTGCGCCGCCGCGGACCGTCTCGAAGCGGCCGGGGACGCCCGGGGCGGCGGCGAGCGCGTCGAGCGTCTCGTCGGCGGCGAAGCCGAGCGCGCGCCCAACGGCGTACGCCGAGACGAGGTTGAGGGCGTTGAAGCGGCCGGCCATGCGGAAGCGCCGCTCGTGTCCGTCGATGCGCAGCAGGAGCCCGGCGAGTGCATTCTCGACGACCTCGACGCGTACGTCCACATCGGCGTTGGTCCCAACCGTCACGACGCGAGCCGCGGTGTCCCGCGTCATCTCGCGCCACGCCGGGTCGTCGGCGTTGACGATGGCCGTCGCGCCGGGCGCGAGGCCGTCGAAGAGCGACTTTTTGGCCGCGGCGTAGGCCTCGGGCGTCTCGTGGAAGTCGAGGTGGTCCTGCGTGAGGTTGGTGAACACAGCGACTTCGAAGCCGAGCGTGCGGACGCGGTCGAGCGCGAGGCCGTGGCTGGACACTTCCATCGCGACGTGCGTCACGCCGCCGTCGGCCATGGCGCGGAGCAGGCGCTGCAGCTCGGGCGCCTCGGGCGTCGTGTAGGCCGTCGCGTAGCGCGCAGCCCCGATTCGGTTTTCGACCGTCCCAACGAGGCCAGCTGTGTAACCGAGCGTTGACAGCAGGCCGTGGACGAGAAAGGCAGTCGTCGTCTTGCCGTTCGTGCCCGTGATGCCGACGAGCGCGAGCGCGTCGCCGGGGCGTCCGTAGAGGGCTGCGGCGGCCTCGGCGACGGCCGCGCGCGGGCTGACCGTGGGGACGAGCGCGGCGCGGGCCGGGCGCACGGCGCTCGCCTCGCGGGCCGCATAGGCCTCGCTGACCAGGGCCGCGACGGCCCCGGCATGGAGGGCCGCATCGACGTAGTCGTGCCCGTCGGCGCCGTCGCCATCGGAGGCGAGCGCCGCGAAGAGAGCGCCGGGCGTGATGCGGCGGCTGTCGCCCGTGACGTCGCTCACGAGCGTCCCGGCGAGCGGAGCAGGGACGGCGAGCAGGCCGGCCGCCTCGGCGCCGGCGAGGACGCGCCCGAGCGGCTGCGCCTCGACGTCGACCGGCGGAATCGTTGGGTGGAGCGGGCTCATCGGAGGCGGGGCGCGGCGCCCCGCGGCTGGCCCGTGAGCTCGACGCGACGCGGAAGTGGCCGGCCAGCCGCGACGGACTGGGCGCGGACTGACCCGGCGCCGCGGACGACGGGCTCGACGCCGAGCGCGCGCAGCCAAGTCACAGCCGCGCGGACGGACTGCCCGCGGAGGTCCGGCATGCGCCGCGAGGCTCGGCCGGCCGGGGCGGCGTCCAGATACAGCGCGTCCGCGAGCGGCGCGCGGCGAGCGGCGGCGCCGGCGGAGGCTCCGCTCGCGGAGGCGAGAGCGACGGGCTGCCACGGCGCGCCGTCGGCGTCGAGGACGAAGCCGTCGACGGCGAAGCCCTCGGCGCGCAGGCGGGACGCGGCCAGGACGCCCGGCATCCCGGCGACGGACGGCACGCGGGCGGCATCGCGGTGCGGGACGGCCTCGGCCGGGGCGACGCGTTGCGCGACGCGCGGGAACGTCCCGATCCAGCGCCGCGCGACGCGCCCGAAGACCGGCGCCGAGACGGTCCCACCGTAGTAGCCGTTGCGCGGCGAGTCCAGCAGGACGTACAGCACCACCTCGGGCGCCTCGACGGGGAAGAGGCCCACGAACGAGGCGCGGTACTGGTTGAGGTAGCGGCCATTCGCGGCCGTCTGGGCGGTCCCCGTCTTGCCCGCGATGCGGAGGCCCTCGACGCGCGCCGCGACGGCCGTGCCGTCGTCCGACACGACGCGCTCGAAGGCCGGCATGAGTGCCTGAGCTGTCTCGCGAGAGAACGCCCGGCGGACCGAGTCCGGCCGGGCCGTCCACACCGCCCGACCGGTCCGCGCATCGCGCCGCTCGGCGACGACGTGCGGGTGGACGAGCAGGCCGCCGTTGGCGAGGGCCGCATAGGCCGTCAGAATCTGGATCGGCGTCGCCTCCAGGGCGTAGCCGGTGCTCATCCACGGTAGCGTCGTCGCATCCCACGTCTCGGGCCGCGTGAGCGAGCCCGCGACCTCGCCCGGCAAGTCGATGGTTGTCGGCTGGCCGAAGCCGAGCGCGCGGGCCGTCCGGTAGAGCGGGCCGGCGCCCATGCGCTCGGCGGTGAGCGCCATGCCGATGTTAGACGACTTCACGATGGCGTCGTCCAGCGTGATGCGCCCGTAGGGGTGCGAGTCTGTCATCGTGCGGCGCGCGAATCGGTGCGTCCCGCCGCCGGTTTCGAGCACGGACTGCATCGTGGACGTGCCGCTCTCGATGGCCGCAACGGCCGTGACGAGCTTGAACGTCGAGCCCGGCTCGATGCGGTCCACGACGGCATGGTTGCGACGGGCCGACTCGGCGAAGGCGCCGGCGCGGTTCGGGTCGTACGTCGGGACGTTGGCCATCGCGAGGACCGCGCCCGTGTTGGGGTCCATCGCGATGGCGGTCCCCCAGCGCGCGCCAGCCTCGCGGACGCCGCGGGCAAGCTCTTCTTCAAGGATGGACTGCCGCACGAGGTCGATCGTCAGCACGACATTCTGGCCGTCGACCGGCTCGACGCGCGTTCCGCCGACGACGGCGCGGACGACATCGCGGCGGTCGCGCTGAACGGCCTGCCGGCCAGGCGTCCCGCGGAGTGCGGCGTCGAGCTGGAGCTCAATGCCGGCAACGCCCTCGAGGTCACGCGTGACGTGGCCGAGCACGTGCGCGGCCGTCTCGCCGTAGGTGTAGTGGCGGCGGTAGGACCCGCTGACGATCAGACCGGGGATCCGGGCGGCGTCGAGACGCTCCTTCGTGACCTCGTCGAGTTCGCGGACGAGGACGGCGTACTGGCGGCTCGCGCGGTCCGTCACGCGATGGCGGAAGTGGTCCGCGCCGCGGCCGGTCCCGTCGCCGAGGATCTGGTACAGCGTGTCCGCGTGCGCGTCGAAGCCCGCGACCGTCGGGTCCACGGCGACCTCGAAGCGGGCCCGGTTGACGACGAGTGCGCGCCCGGCCCGGTCGAGGATCGCGCCGCGCTGGGCCGGCAGCACGTCCACGGCCTCGGCCTGGCGCAGCCCGCGCGCGCGCAGCTCGGCCCCGTCGCCGACGGCGACGCGCAGCATCTGCACCACGACGAGCACCGGCACGAGCAGGAGCAGGCCGAAGACCGTGTAGAGGCGGGATAGGATGGCGTGGCGCGAGTCGATGGCCGTGATCGTCGGGGCGGGTTGCGGGTGGGGCCGGCAGGGGTGGAGCGAGGGCGGGTGCGCGCCGGCGAGCCTGAGCTCAGCGTCGGCATCTGGCCGAGTGGGGGGACGCGCGCGCGCGCCCTCGTTCCGGGGGATCTGGGTCTAGTCGATCTCGGCTGTGAGTTCGACCGGGACGCCGTAGGCGACGCCCTCGACGAGCCCGAGCGCGGTCGCACGCGGCATCACGGCGTCGGGGCCCGTCATGTGGTCGAACTCGCCGCGGAGGCGCTGCCCGGCGAGGCGCAGCCGGACGTTCTCGCGGCGGGCGTCCTGCAGTTCGGCGAGCGTCGACCGCGTCGCGTAGACGTGGGCGACGAAGATGGTCCCAATGACGCACGCGAGCACGACGAGCAGGCCGAAGCGGAGGCTCGGGACGACGTCGAACGGGCGGAGGCGCGCGGCCATGACCGGCCGGCCCGCCTTGCGGTCGGCGAGTTGCGTGGCCTTGCGCTGACCCGCGGCGGCGCGGCCGTCGCGGCCGGCGACGCCGGTTGGCGCGCCGTCGAGGTCTGCCCAGCCGGGCAGGGCCGTCCCGCGGCGCGCCTTGCGTGCGGCGAGGGCCAGGGCAGGCGTGGGACGCGGCGTCGGCCGAGGAGCGGGCCGAGGAGCAGCGCGCTTGCGGGGCGCGGCAGGCGGGGTCTGAGTCGCAGTGGGCATGGGCAGGCGGGCTAGGGGCGAGCGGCGGGTGCGACGCCCGACGCAGCGGGCGCGGTGACTTCGGCGATGCGGAGGCGGGCCGAGCGGGCCCGGCCATTGCGTGCGACCTCGGCCTCACCTGCGACGACTGCGCGGCGCGTGACGGCCACGAACGGCGTGACGGCGTTGCCGAAGGCGTCGCGCTCGACCATCGCCTCGAAGCGGCCCGTGCGGAGAAAGTGCTTCGCGCGGCGGTCTTCGAGGCTGTGGTAGGACATCACGGCGAGGCGGCCACCCGGTCGGCCGTCGTGGGGCCGGGCCAGGACGGCGAGCGCTGCCGGGAGCGCACGCTCCAGCACGCCCATCTCGTCGTTGACGGCGATGCGGAGCGCCTGGAAGACGCGCGCGAGCGCCTTGCCCTCGTCGCGCGTGGGGACCGAGGCGCGGACGGCAGCGGCGAGGTCGGCCGTCGTGTCCATCCGCGGCGCGGCCTTGATCGCCTGGGCGATGCGGCGCGAGCGCCCCTCCTCGCCGTAGGCGTAGATCGTGTCGGCCAGCCCAGTCTCCGTCAGTCGGTCGATGAGGTCGGCCGCGGTCTCGCCGGCCTCGCTGTCCATGCGCATGTCGAGCGGGCCGTCGTGCATGAAGGCGAAGCCGCGCGCGGGCGCGTCGAGCTGGCGGCTGCTCACGCCGAGGTCGAGCAGGACGCCCGCGGCCGGGCGGCCGTGGGCAGGCCCGAGCCCGGCCGCATCGAGCAGGCCGCCGATGTCGGCGAAGTTGCCGCGGAGCGCGACGAACCGGCCGGCCGCCTCCGCCTCGGCGAGGCGGGCGCGCGCGACGCCGAGCGCCTCGGCGTCCTGGTCGATGCCGACGACGAGTGCGTCGGGGCCGAGCGCATCAAGGAGCGCCGCCGAGTGGCCGCCGCCGCCGAGCGTGCCGTCGATGTACAGGCCGGCCGGATCCGTCACGAGGCCGGCGACAGCTTCAGGCGCGAGGACCGGGGCGTGGTAGCCGGTCGCGTACGCCTCGCCGCTCGCCTCGGGCGCGCCTTTCCCGGGCGCCTCTGGTGCAGAGGCGAGCCGCAGGGTGCGGGACGGGCGGCGGGGGCGGGCGGGGCGGGACATGACGGTGGGCATGGGGACGTTCAGGAGCGGCCAGCCATCACGGCCTGCGCGAGCACGTCATAAGACGTCGTCTGCCCGTTGAGGTAGGTCTCGAACTGGGCGGGGTCCCAGATCTCGATGTGGTCGTAGGAGCCGATGATGAGCGCCTTGCTTCCGGGCTGGATGCCAGCGAACTCCAAGAGCGACTTCGGGAGCGCCGCGCGGCCCTGCCCGTCGAGCGTGATCTCGTCCGCCCACATGTTGATCGTGCGGACAAAGTGGCGGGCCTCGGCGTCGAACATGTTGAGCGTGTCCATCTGCGCCTCGATCTTTTCCCAGCCGTCGGCGGGGTAGAGGAAGACGCAGGGTTCGAGGCCGCGCGTGGCGACGAAGACGTCGCGGGTGTCGGGATTCACGGACCGGCGCATCTTCGCCGGCACGGGGACTCGCCCCTTGCCGTCGACGGAATACTCAGCCTGTCCTTTGAATCCGGCCACGCCGGGGTGCCCTCGCGGGTGATGGTGAGCGGCGTGGGTCGCTTCCCCACTTTTCCCCACGCCTCACCGAAAGTACCCCGCCGCCCCAAAAGGGCAAGAAAAGGGGCAAAAGTGGCGCTTTCTGTGGATAAGCCGGGGGTTGCGGGGGGCCGAGAGCACAGGAAGATTGCCCTAGTGAAAACATGTTCACCCGAGAAACCGTTCAGGTGAAACCGTGTTCACCCTGTGACAACTCTCCGCCCCCTCTGCCGATGTCCGTCCGCGAGCGCCTCACCGAGCGCCAGAACCAGGTCTTCGAGTTTCTCCGTGCTCATGCCCGCGACGCCGGTCGGCCGCCGACGCTCGCCGAGGTCGGGCAGCACCTCGGGCTGCGCTCGTCCAACGGCGTCCACAAGCTGCTCGTCGCACTCGAAGCGAAAGGATACATCTCACGTGTGCGCCACGAGGCGCGCGGCATCACGATCCTCGACGACGACGACCCGGCGCTGCGCTTCGACGACGGCCCGCCGAGCGTCTTCATGCCGCGCTCGGTGACGTCGTCCGTGGCACAGCGGCCGCTCGCGCGCGGGCGCCAGCCGGTCCTCGTCGAGCCACGCATCCTGCCCCGCGGGCTCGACCTCGACACGTGCCTCGCGCTCGTCGTCGGCGACGACGGCATGAACGGCGACGGCATCCGCAAGAGCGACCTCGTCGTGGTCGAGGAGGCCGACTGGGAGGACGTCGCGAAGGGCGCGGCCGTCGCGGTCCTCTTCGACGACCGCGTCGCCGTGCGCCGCCTGGAGGTCGCCAACGGGCGGCTGCACTTCCGCGCCTCGGACAAGACGTACCGCGACGAGTCCTTTGACCCCGGCGACGACCGGTGTTATGTCGT
The DNA here is from genome assembly GCA_036399715.1 of Rubricoccaceae bacterium. Taxonomy (GTDB): domain Bacteria; phylum Bacteroidota; class Rhodothermia; order Rhodothermales; family Rubricoccaceae; genus DASVSE01. The sequence goes on along the minus strand of DASWMO010000177.1, from coordinate 10,603 downwards.
CGGGCCCGTCCGCGCGCTCATGCGCCGGCTGTAAAGCCGGCGCCCCTCTCTCCTACCCTGCCAGTTGCCCGAGCATCCACGAGACGGCGATGCCGCCGTAGATGCCGAGCACGTAGCCTGCGACGGCCATCAGCAACCCGACCGGCGCCATTGCGCGGTGGTACGCGCCCGCGACGACCGGGGCCGAGACCGGCCCTCCGATGCCGGCCATAGAGGCCGTTGCGACGAAGAACAGCGGGGCGCGGAGCAGCTTCGCCGCGCTGACCAAGAGGACGATGTGGACGGCGAGCCACACGAGCCCGGCCGCGAGATACAGCGGCGCGTCGACGATTGAGGCGAGGTCTGCCTGCGCGCCGACCGATGTCAGCAGGAGGTAGAGCGCCGTGTAGCCGACCCGGCTCGCGCCGTCGGCTTCGAGGCGCCGCAGCGGCGTTGCCGAGAGGAGCAGGCCGGCCGTGACGGCGGCGAGCACGGCCCACGTACCGGCCGTGACGACGGGTGGCGTGCCGAGCGTCGGCAGGGCCGCGCCGAGCGTGCGCGCGGCGATGGCGGCGGCGAAGCCGAGCCCGCCGATGATCGCCAGCGTGCCCGTCGTCGCGGGCCGGCGCTCGGTATCGACGCGCGCGAGGGCCGCGTTGACGCCCTCCATCGCCCGCGGGTCCGCCCCGACCCAGCGATCGAAGGCGCCCTGTCGCCGCGCGAGCGCGAGCAGAATCGCCATCCACCCGTACGCGACGACCGTGTCCACGACGATGATCGGCCCGAGGCTATCCAGCCCGACCGACTCCTGGATCGCGAGCATGTTGGCCGTCCCGCCGATCCAGCTTCCCGAGAGCGCGGCGAGGCCCTTCCACGCGTCGGGGTCTCCGATGAACTGTCCAACGGCGAGATACGCGATGGGCGCCCCGAGGACGATGCTGCCCGCGCCGACGAGCATCATCGCGGTCGCCATCCGGCCAAGGCTCGCGACGGCCCGCAGGTCCACGGAGAGCATCACGAGAAAGAGCGACATCGGCAGGAGCGCGTAGCTCATCGCGTCGTAGGCCGGGCTCGCCTGCGGCGTCACGCCGGCCGCTGTCAGCAGCGTCGGGATGAAGTAGGCCCAGAGGACACCCGGCAAGACGGCAAAGACGCGGGCTAGGGCCGGCAGCCGTTCGAGTGCGAACACGGCCGCGAGGACGGCCGCGAGGACGGCCGCGACTTGGGCCGGGTCGGTGACGAGGGCGTCGGAGACGACGGGATCGGGCATTCGCGGCGGGCGGACAGACTCGGGAGGATACGTGCGCTCAGCGCGCCGTCCCGAGATAGACCGTCCCATCGAGGAAGCCGGCTCTCGCGTCGCGGGCGAGGCGGGCGGCGAGCGCCTCGGGGACGACGGCGAGGCGAGGCAGGTCCGCGAGGTCCACCCACCGCAGCGACCGCAGGATCTGCGCGTCGGGCGCGAGTTCGGGGTCCGAGCCGAGCACGGCATCGGCCAGGCGGCCCGAGACGAGGCGCGCCTCGGCGTAGAGCGAGACCGCGTGCAGCGGCGGCCGCACGAAGTCCACGACGTAGCGGACAGGGCCCATCGCGACGTCGAGACTGGCCTCCTCGCGGACCTCGCGCGCGAGCGCCTCGCCGAGCGCCTCGCCGAACTCGACGCCGCCGCCGGGGAAGGTCCAGAATGGGGCCGCGCTCCACAGGCCGGCGTGCTCCGCGAGCAGGACCGCACCCGGCGCTGCGGGGTCGTCGAAGACGAGCGCGCCGACGCGGACGCGGACGCGCCCGGCGAGCGCGTCGGGAATGTGGCCGCCGGAGTCGGGCATCGGGCGCGTACGCCGCGCGCGGCATCCGGTGCCGACCTCGGGCACGCGTGCGGGCTTCGCTGGGGCGGACCCGCATCTTCACGCGCGCGGCGCACCGACCCGCGCCCCACGCGTACACCTGGGTGCACGGACGCCCGCCGCCGGCGGACCGCTCGCGCTGCGACCGATCCTCTCCCCATGTCTGCCTCCCGCTTCGCCCTCCGTGCCGCCCCCATTGTGGCTCTCGCGCTCGCGCCGCGGGCCGCCTCGGCGCACGTCAAGTGGTTCAGCGACTTCGCGTTCACGGACCCGCCGCTGGCCCTCCGAGACGTCCTCACGCCGACGTTCTGGGCGCTCACGGCGCTGAGCGTCGTCGCCCTCGGCGCGCTCGTGCTGCTGGACACGCGCCTCGACCGCACGCCGGGATACGCCCGCGTGAGCGCGTGGCTCGACGGATACCGCGACCGCTCGGGCCTCGTGCTCCGCATCGCCGCCGGGGCCGTGATGCTCCTCAATTGGCAGGCCGACGTGCTGCTCGCGCCCGAACTGACCGGCGCCCCGCCGTGGGCCGGGTGGGCGCAGTTCGGTATCGCGCTCGCGCTCCTGTTCCGGAAGACGGTTCCCCTCGCTGGCGCGGGCCTGCTCGCGCTCTTCGCTGTCGCCGTGGCGCAGGCCGGCGCGTTCCACATGCTGGACTACTTATACCTCGTCGGGGTCGGCGTCGCGTTTCTTGTCTCGACGGCCCCGAACGCGCGCATCCGCGGGCTGGCGCTGCCGGGGCTCTATGCGACGGTCGGCTTCTCGCTGTGCTGGGTCGCGCTCGAGAAGCTCGTCTTTCCGCAGTGGGGCCTGTACGTGATCGAGCAGAACCCCGCGCTCGCGCTCGGCTTCCCCGTCGCCTTCTTCCTCACGGCCGCCGCGTTCGTCGAGCTGGCGCTGGGGTACCTGCTCCTGATCGGGCTGCTGGAGCGGCCGCTCGCACTCGTCATCACGCTCGTCTTCTTTACGACGACGCTGATCTTCGGGAAGATGGAGGTCATCGGGCACACCATGATCCACGCCGCCCTCGTCGTGTTTCTCATCGAGGGCACGGGGACGATGTACCGGCCGCCGGCCGACTTTCACCGGCGGACGCCGCTGCGGGTCGCCTTCGCGGGCGTCAACTTCGCGGTCCTGCTCGTCGCCCTGCTCGTACCGTATACGTGGGGCGCCGCGCGGGTGCACGCCGAGGCGGCTCGCAACACCAGGAGCGGCGCCCCGCGCGTCCACGCCAGTGGAGCGGCGTCGGACAGCGGCTCGGGCCGCTAAGAGGTAACGGTGTAGACCATCGAGCCGCTGGCCGGGACGGTCAGACGCTGCCGGGCCTCGACACTGGCCGCCGTGCTGCCGGCGTCGACATCCCAGCAGCCGGCCGAGACCGTGAACGGGTACGCCTGTCCCGGCGCGATGGACGTGCCGCGCGGCAGGCGGTTGAGGCCGTAGCTGCTCGCCGAGCAGGTCGAGATGAGGACCACGTTGATCGCGATTCCGGAGTCGTTCCGGACGAAGAGGGTGCCCGTGGGCTCGCCCTCGCGGACCAGCGGGCCGCCGGTGAGCAGGCTCATGCAGCCCGGCAGCGACGCCAGCGTGGCGACGAGGATCAGAAGGCGGAGAGACGACCGCAGGTGAGACATCGGGACGGCGGTGGGTGGGCCCGAAGCTTCGCGCCATCGCGCCGTGCCGCACCTCCCCCACATCGGGGAATTACTCGAACAGATCGCTCCGACGGACGCCGACGGACCGCACGGCCATCCCGTCGTGAAAGCCCAGACGCGCCGTGTTGCCCGCCCGGTCGAGCGCGAGCGTGCCCGCCTCACCGAGGCGGTACTCGGCCGACGTAACGGTCGCGTCGCCCTGAACGGCGACGGCGGGCATGCCGACGAGCGTCGCCTCGAAGGTGCCCACGGGCGTCTCGACGCGCAGCGCGTGCGTGCCCGAGACCGCCACGGCGGCCGAGCCGCGGAACGAGACGAACACGCTGGAGCCGCCCTCGGGCTGGCGGATCACCGCCACGTCCGCGACGAGCGAATCGGCACGCGCGGCTCCGGGTGCGTTCCGCCGTGCCGCGCCGGGCGGCTCTGCAACAGCCGAGTGTGTCGCCGCAGATGTCGCCGAGGCGGGCGTCGCGGTGACAGGCGGGGCGGCGACGCAGCCGGCGAGCGGTGCGGCGAGAAGCAGGGTTAACCCTGACCTGAGGGCGAGAGCGGCAGAGGGCACCATCGGAGCAGCGAGAGAGCGGCGAGAACGCACGAGGGCCCGGAGCGCATGCCCCGGGCCCTCGGTTCCTACTAGACGACGGCGCGCAGCCGGGCGGCCGTTACCGGACGACCGTCAGCTTCTGCGTCGTCACGGCGCCACCGGCCTGCACGCGGACGACGTAGACGCCGGCGGCGAGCGTGCCCGCGTCGAGCGCGAGGACGTGCGTGCCCGGCGCGAGCGTCTGCGCCTCGGCGAGGACCGCGACGCGCTGCCCGAGCGTGTTGTACACCTCGACCGTCGCCGTGGTCGCCGTGGCGACCGAGAGGCGCACCTGCGCCTCGCCGCGGGCCGGGTTCGGCCACGTCGTTACAGCGTCGATGGCCGCCTCCGGGCCGCCCTCGTCGGCGACGGCGCCGATGTTGACCGTCACCGGGAAGCGGACGACGCGCGCCGTGGGCGAGTTGGTCAGGAAGGCCAGCTCGTCCGTCGCCGTGCCCTGGGGCAGGCCACTCGCATCGGCCGAGAGGGCCAGCGTGCGCGTCGCGCCCGGCGCGAGGAGCGTCCGCGAGTAGAGCGGCTCGCGCGCGTCCAGACGCGTCCCAACACCTGCCGGGAGGTCGGTCGGGTCGATCGTGCGGATGCTTGCCGCCGAGGCGCTCGTGCGCGACGTGAAGTAGAGCGTCCCGTTGGGATCCGTCGCGGAGCGCTGGAGCCCATACGCCGCCACGGGCAGCGTGAAGAAGGTCGAGCCGGCGACCGTCTTGCCGAACTGGCCGGCCTGGAAGATGCGCGTCGAGAACGACGTCATCTCGAGCAGGCCATCGGTGAAGGCGACGCCCGGCGTCGTCGTCGGGTTGCCCGCACGGCCCTCGGCCGCGACAGGGTAGCCCGGCAGCACGCGGCCGGACGTGTCCATCACGTAGACGGCATCGCTGCCGAAGACGCCGAAGACGAACGCGTCGAGCTCGGGGCTGTAATCGAGGCCGAACGGCGCGACGCCGGTCTGGATCTCGGGGCCGACGGGGACGATCGTCGTCCCGTCGAGGCGGACCTCGCGGAGCAGGCCCGTCTCCTGGACGGAGATCCAGAGCGCGCCGGTGTTCTCGTTGACCGCCAGGCCGGTGACCTGCCCGCCGAACGACGACGTCGAGGTGTACGTCGCCGTGACGGCCGAGAGGTCTGCCGGAGCGCGGTAGATCGTCGTCGTGGCGGCCACGCCGCCGTCGACGGCGAGGATCTCGCCCGAGGGGAGCTGCGCGATGTCGTAGAGGCGGAGCGTCGTCGCGCCGGTGATGTTGAGCTGCGCGAGCGACGCCGTGGCCTCACCGTTGGGCAGCGGGGCGGGCTCAGTCTCCTCAGCGACGGGCCCGGGAGTCGAGACGACCTCGCCATCGATCGGGTGGAGCGCCGTGCCGGGGTCGCTCGCGGCCGGCTCGAGGATGCGGATGTACGCCAGCGGTGCATCACCCGGGTTGCGGATGTCGACGGCCACCGGGGCGACCGTGCCCGACGGGACCGTGACCTGCGTTGCGGTTGCGACGGGCGTGATGCTCGGCGTCCCGATTGCGATCTGGAACGGCACGTCCGCGAAGCCGCGGTTGACGTCGTTGAGGCGAATCTGGAGCCGGCCGAGCACGACCGCGCCGCCGGACGCCCCGCCGACCGTCAGCGTGAGCGAGGCCTGTCCGCCCGGGGCAACCGTGCCCGAGGTCGTCGAAAGCGTGACGGTCGGCACGAAGCCGGGCGTGAGCGTCTGGACGGAGTCGATCACGACCTCAGCGTCGAACGTGAGCGCGTCCGGCCCGCCGGTGTTGGCGAGCGTCACGGCGAGCGTGCCGCCGCCGACGGGCACCGCCTGGCGGACCGTCGGCGTCAGGAAGTCGATGTTGACCGGGCTGCCGGCGATGGCCAGCTGCGCCGCGGCCGTCGAGGGGGTCCGGTCGACCGAGTAGCCGAAGAGTTCGAGCGCGCGGACGTCGGCGGCCGTGATCTCCTCACGGTCGCCGGCGGCGAGCGTCGGGTCCATGATGCCGATGTAGCGGTCCGGGCCGGTCCGGTACTCGTCGGCCCGCCAGTGCGAGGCCTGCTGCGTGTCGCCGCCGGTCCGGGAGCCCGTCGCGGTCGAGAGCTCGTACTCGTTGTCGCCGACGAACATCACGTGGTTGCCGGGCAGGCCGTCGGCGATCGTCGGGCCGGGCGTGATGATGCGCCGCGTGACCTCCCAGCCCGCGCCGTCGGTGTAGGGCTCGCCCGGCGTGACCGTCTCGGGCCGGACGCGGTAGAGGTCCCACGGCGTGAAGTACGGGTTGGCGGTCGTCGCGCCGCCGATGGCGGACGTGAAGCCGAGGGCGTGGCCGATCTCGTGGACGGCGACGGCCTCAAAGTCCGTCTGGCCCGCCGCGATACCGTCACGGGGGTTGAAGTCGTAGCCGAAGGCCGAGTTGAAGCCGATGTTGGGGACCGTCCCGAAGGCGGCCGTCGAGCTTGTCACGGCCGCGCGGAAGCCGAGTGCCTGCAGCGGCACAAGGCCGCCAGTAGCCTGCCCGAGCGTCGTCGTGCCGGCCTCGCCGGCGATCGTCGATGGCGTCGGGACGGGGATCGCGTTGACGAGCGCGAGCAGCGCCGCGTCGGTCTGGCGGGCCGCGATGGCGTCGCGGATCTGCTGCGAGCCGATGCCCGACCCGACGAACGTCTGCGCCGAGTTGGTGCTGCCGAGGATGTTCGTGCCGTAGGGCGTGCCGAAGCGGTTCGGGCCGTAGTCGAGGTCCATCACCGCCGTCACGTTGGACTGGATGATCTGCTCCCAGCGGGCAGCCGCGCGGCGGAACGCGAGCAGGGCGTTCGGGCGCGCGAGCAGCTGGTCCGTGACGCGGATGAGGATCCGGAAGCCGGTTCCGCCGCGGTTGAGGCTGGGCAGCGGCGTCAGGCGGACCGTGCCCGTCGCCTCGTCCGAGGACCGGAGGGCCTGCGCCTGCGCCTCGCTCGCGAGGTCGCAGCCGAGCGAGCCGTCCGGCAGAACGGTCAGGATGTGGACGCCGCCCGGGGCGTGGTCACTCGGGTACTCGACGCGCGCGTCGGTCGCGGCGAGCTGCTGAGCGTGCGCCATAGGCGCAGCGAGCGGGAGGGCGAGGGCGAGCAGCCCTGGCAGGAGACGCAGACGGGTCATAGCAGGTCGGGAAGAGAACAGGCGACAGGATGTGGACACATGATCAAAACATACGTCGGCGCGGGCCGCAATGCGCGCCCTCACCCGGTCAAACTAGTGTGCCCGCAGGCCAAACGCACCCCTCTGCCCGTCAGACATCCCGGTGGCCCGCAGTGGAACAGCGCCCGGCGGCCCGCGTGCGACGCGGCCCCTCCGAATGCATCTCCAATGCCCGACGCCCCCCAGATTTCGACCCTCGGCGCGCTCCGCGAGAGCGGCTACCGCCCACGCTCGGTCAAGGACGAGATCCGCCAGAACCTCGTCGCCCGCCTCCGGGCCCGCCAAGAGGTCTTTCCCGGCGTGCTCGGCTACGACCGGACCGTCATCCCGCAGGTCCAGAACGCGCTCCTCGGCCGCCACGATTTCATCCTCCTCGGCCTCCGCGGGCAGGCCAAGAGCCGCCTCGTCCGCCTGCTCCCGGCCCTTCTCGACGAGTGGGTCCCCGAGGTCGCCGGATCGGAGATCCACGACGACCCGCTCGACCCCGTCTCCAAGTTCGCCCGCGACCGCGTCGCCGAGATGGGCGACGACACGCCGGTCTCGTGGCTTCACCGCTCCCTCCGCTACGGCGAGAAGCTCGCGACGCCGGACACCAGCATCGCGGACCTCATCGGCGACATCGATCCGATCAAGGCGGCCACGCGCAAGCTCACCTACGCCGACGAAGAGGTGATCCACTTCGGGATCATCCCGCGGACGCACCGCGGCATCTTTGCCATCAACGAGTTGCCGGACCTCCAGCCGCGCATCCAGGTCGGCCTGCTGAACATCATGGAGGAGCAGGACATCCAGATCCGCGGCTTCAACGTCCGCATCCCGATCGACGTCCTGATGGTGTTCACGGCCAACCCGGAGGACTACACCAACCGCGGCTCGATCATCACGCCGCTGAAGGACCGCATCGACTCGCAGATCCTGACGCACTATCCGAAGGACCTCGGCATCGGCGTCGAGATCACGCGGCAGGAGGCGTGGTCCGACCGCGCCAACGGCTCGGGCGATGCGGCCGTGACGGTGCATGTGCCGCACGTCTTCCGCGAGATCGTCGAGCAGGTCGCCTTCGAGGCGCGTCAGTCCGAGTACGTGGATCAGAAGTCCGGCGTCTCGGCCCGCCTCACGCGGGCGGCCCTCGAAGACCTCGTCTCGGCCGCCGAGCGCCGCGCGCTCGTCAACGGCGAGACCGAGACGACCGTCCGCGCGAGCGACCTCCAGTCCATCGAGCCGGCTGTGACGGGCAAGGTCGAGCTCGTCTATGAGGGCGAGCAGGAGGGCGCGTCGAGCGTCGCCCGCGCGCTCATCGGCAAGGCCGTCGCGACGATCGTCAAGACGGTCCTGCCGGACCCGGCGGACAAGGAAACCGGCCGTGCGGTCTACGGGCCCGTCCTGCGGTGGTTCTCGTCCGGCAACGCGCTCGTCCTCGACGCCGAGATGCCCCAGGCCGACTACGCCGCGGCCCTCGACCGCGTCGACGGCTTGCGGACGCTCGTCACGGACCACACGCGGCCCGCGACCGACGCGCAGGGGAAGGCGGCGACGCTCTCGATGATGGAGCTGGCTCTGGAGGCGCTCCACCAGCACTCGCTCCTCGGCAAGGACGCCCTCGCCGACGGCGCGACGTACTCGGACATGATGGGCTCGGTCCTCTCGGGCCTCGGCTCCTTCCGCCCGGACGACGACGATGATGAGGACCCCGAGGACGAGTACCCGCGCCGCCGCCGGCGCTAGAACGCCTCGCCCCGCGCGACATCGGCGAGGACGCGGTGGCGGACGACCTCGCCGAAGAGGCAGAGGCCCGCGTTGAAGACCGTGAGCGCGGCCGTGCCGTAGAGCGCGAACGCCTCGCCGCGGCCCTTGCGGAGCGTCGCCTCGCCGATGAGGCTCGCGCCGAAGCCGACGGCGATGAGCCCGGCCGGGGCGAGGCGCGCCCACGCGCGGATGTGCGGGTCGGGCGAGACGATGGACGTGGCGGCGGTGGGGAGGCGCATCGGGCGAACCGGGGCGGGGCGGGCGCGTCTAGACGGCCCCGCGCGACGCCCGTTCCATGCCCGACCTCCCCGACCTCCGCCAGAGCTACGAGCGCGGCGCCCTCGACCGCGCGGACCTCCCCGCGGACCCGCTCGCCCTGTTCCGCGCGTGGTTCGCCGACGCTGGAGCGGCGGGCGTCGTCGAGCCCAACGCGATGACGCTCGCGACGGTCGGGCCGGACGGCCGCCCCTCGGCGCGCATCGTCCTCCTCAAAGGCGTCGACGCGCGCGGCTTCTCGTTCTATACCAACTACGACAGCCGCAAAGGCCGCGAATTGGACGCGCACCCGTTCGCCGCGCTCGTGTTCTGGTGGGGACCGCTTGAACGGCAGGTCCGCGTCGAGGGCCGCGTCGAGCGCGTCAGGGCCGCCGAGGCGGACGCGTACTACGCGAGCCGCCCGCGCGGCAGCCGCCTCGGCGCGTGGGCGAGCCCGCAGAGCGCGGAGATCCCGGACCGGACGCCGCTCGACACGCGCCTCGCCGAGGCCGACGCGCGGTTCGCCGGTGCCGACGTGCCGCGGCCGGATTTCTGGGGCGGCTACCGCGTCGTCCCGGACGCGGTCGAGTTCTGGCAGGGGCGCCCGAGCCGCCTTCACGACCGATTTCTGTACCGTCTCGGCGCTGCAGGCGACTGGCAGGCGGTCCGCCTCGCGCCGTAAGCCGCTGGTTACCGGACGCGGCGCGCCAGGCGAGCGGCCTGATCGGCTGCCGTTTCCTCGTCGGCGAGCGCGTCAAGGGCGCCCGAGAGCGGGGCCGACGCGGGGAGCGAAGCTGCCGTCTCCCAGTCGCGGCTCGTCACGATGGCTTCGAGGTGCTCGATGCGCCGCTGAAGGCGGTCCGCCGGTTGCGGCGCGCCTGCCGGGATGGCCCGCTCGTCCAGCGTCTCGTCCAGCACCTGCCGCAGGCGCGCCTCGCTGACGCCCTGCCCGGTGAGTTCGCCGAGGCGCCGTTCCTCCCAGCCCTTCATGCCCGGCAGGCCGAACAGGCGGACCGCCTCGCTCGCAAGCGCGAAGCCCCAGCCGCCTGCCGCCCACAAAAACCACAGGTAGTCCGGCGACGTGAGCAGGTTCATCACCGCCAGCCCGGTGATCGTGACGACGTACGTGCCGAGGCTGGCATAGAATCGCTTCTCCTTCGCGACGCGCCGCCGAGCCTCGTCGTCGGTCATCGGGAGGAGGTCGGGCGTCGGGTCCATCGTGGCGCGGGCGGGTGGCGGGCGAGGTTACGGCGCCGCGTCCGGCTGGGGTGCATCGGCCAGGTAGTCCGGCCCGACGACCACGCGGAGGGCGCCCGGGACGGCCTCGAACTCGACCGGCTCGTTCGTCCGAAGCTCGCCGTCGACGTTGAACCAC
>DASWMO010000176.1:0-10209 GCA_036399715.1 Rubricoccaceae bacterium | reverse complement strand
GAGCGCCTCGAAGGCGCGCGCGAGTGTCAGGTGGGCATCCGTCAGCCCGTAGAGCCGCCCGACGGCTTCGAGCGCACTCTCGGCCGCACCCTCGGCGTCGCCGCGCTCCAGGCGCAGCTCGGCCCGAAGCGCGTAGGCGCGCGCATTCTCGGGGTCGAGGCGAAGCACGGCCTCGCAAGCCTCCTCGGCGTCGGCGGACCGGCGGGCTTCGACGAGCACGCGGGCGCGGGCGAGGTGGCGCTCGGGGTCGGCCGGTGCGGCGGCGGCGAGCGCGTCGAGGCGGCCGATGGCCTCGTCCGTGCGGCCGCGGCGGAGGGCGACCTCGGCTTGGAGGAGCCCGAGTGCGACGTCGTCCGCCCCGAGTACGGATTCGACGCGGGCGAGGTCCGCCTCGGCCGCGTCCGTCTGCCCGGCATGGAGCCGAGCGTGGACGAGCCACGGGCCGTAGAAGGCGAGCCCCGCCTCGGCGCAGAGGGCATCGAGCAGGTCGGCCGCTTCGGCGGGGCGGCCGCGCGAGAGGAGCACCTTGGCGAGGTAGTAGCGCGCGTCGAGAGCGGCCTGGCGTGCAAAATCCTGCTTCGAGCTGTCGTCCACGTAGCCCAGCGCGACAAGCTGCCGAAGCGCCTCCTGCTCGGCTGCGACGGCTTCCTCGTCGGCGTCGGCGGGGCCGGGGAGGACGCGCGGGCGCGGCGTCTCGGGCTCCCACGTCGGGATGCGGGCGGCGACGGGCGGCGGGTCCAGGATCTCCGCGAGGACCCGGCCGGGCATGTCGTCGGCCGCAGGCAGGCCAAGCAGTGTGAGGACCGTCGGCGTGACGTCGAGCAGGCCCGCGCCATAGACGCGCGCCCCGGATATGACGCCTGGCCCGGCGGCAGCGAAGACGCCGAAGGCGCGGTGCTCGATGGCCGGCCCGGCCGGGATCTGTGGGATCGCGAGCGGCCGCAGATGGTCCGAGTGAAAGCCGTGGTCAGAGACGAGCACAACCGTCGTATCCGGCCCGGCGATGGTGAGCAGGTGGTCCAGGAACAGGTCGTGCAGGCGGTAGCCTGCCTCGACGACGTGGCGGTACGTCTCGAAGTCCTCGTCCGAGACCGTGGGCAGCTTCGGGGGGTGGTACTTCATGAAGCCGTGCCCGAAGTGGTCCGGCGCGTCGTAGTAGACGGCCCCGAAGTCCCACTCGGTCGTTTCGAGCAGGTACGTCGCCGCGGCGTGGATGCTGGCCGTGTCGGCGATGATGCGGGCGAGCTTGGCCGGGCGCGGGTCCGTGTCCTGGTCGACCGAGCCGAGCGCCGGGATGAAGGGCAGCAGGTGCGCTGCAGTCAACTCGGCCGGGTGGACGCGCAGCGCGGCGAGTGCATCGGCGAGCGCGGGAGGGTGGACGGTGCCCTCGGGGAGCGGCGCGTCGGACCACGGCGTGTTCAGCGAACGCTGGTAGAAGTTGGACACGACCGCCCCGGCGACGGCGTCGGCCGGGTGGCTCGGCCACCACCCGACGACGGCCGAGCGGAGGCCGGCGGCGTCGGCGATCTCCCACAGCGCGCGTACGCGCCGCTCGGTCCCGAGCACGGGCCCGGCCGAGCCGCCGGCGCGGGGGCTCACGAAGCCCAGCACACCGTGCTCGTCGGCCGTCTTGCCAGTGGCGATGCTCGTCCAGAGCATCGGCGAGAGCGGCGGGTCCAGCGTGGCGAGGTTGCCCGCGGCCCCGCGCGCCAGCAGCGACGCCATCGCCGGCATATGGCCCGCGTTGACGAGCGGCATGATGGTCTTCCAATCGGCCGCGTCCCAGCCGATGAGCAGGACGCGGCGGCGCGCGGACGGGGTCTCCATGGGTCGGGGCGGCTCAGGCGCGCTCGCGGTAGAGGGCGGGGTCGACGACGGCCGCCATCGCGGCGGCGTCGAGCGCGGGCAGGGCCTCGGCGAGGCGCGCCGCCTCGGCACGGGCGTCGGTGACGAGGGCGCGGTGGCGGAGCGTCACGACGCGAGCACCGGGCTCGGCGTCGGCGAAGGCGCGCGCGGCCTCGGTCGCCCGCGCGTAAACGTCGGCGAGGCGCGCGTCGCTGGCCGTGGCGGCCTGCCCGAGGCGGGCGAGCATCGCCCGCTGCGAGGCGAGCACCTCGGCCACATCGCGCTCGACGAAGACGAACGTGTAGGCCGGGCCGGCCGGCAGGCGCGGCACGAGGGGCGAGACCACTTTGAGCGCGCGCCTGTCGGCCCCTGCTATCCATCCGGCGTCTTCCCCCGCTGCGAGCGCACGCACGCGCTCGTGCTCGTAGTAGCCGTTCGGGTTGCTCGCGTCAGCCTCGCGCGCGGCGTCGGTCGCCGGCGGGAGGCCGCCTGCAGCCAGCATCTGCATCACCAGCGACGTGCCCGAGCGCGGCAGCCCGGCCACGACCGTGACCTGCGTTCCCACGAGGGCGTCGCCACCCGTCGCGCGGCGGCTCTCGCGGCGCTCGGCCTTGGCCGCGGCGTTGAGCGTGCGGCTCTGCTCCACCCAGTCGCGCCCGCGCGCCTCGCGCCAGGCCACGAGGCCGCGCCATCCCAGCGCGAGCAGGCCGAGCGAGCCCTCCAGCGGAATCTCGAACGGGTGGCCGGGGGCTTCGGGTGGAAGAGGGGCTGACATCGGAAGCGGAGCGAGGCTTCTAAGCTACGCCCCGGCCCGCACGGTCCACCGGAAACGCCGCCGGTCGCGGCGGGTACTGAGAGGCCTCCCCATCCCCGCCCCCATGGCCTTCCAGCTTCCCGACCTCCCCTACGACTACGCCGCGCTCGAGCCGACCATCGACGAGCAGACGATGCGTATCCACCACACGAAGCACCACCAGGCGTACACGGACAAGCTCAACGCCGCCCTCGACGGGACGCCGTTCGCGGACCAGCCCATCGAGACGACGCTGGCCGACCTCGACGCGCTGCCCGAGGCCATCCGCACGGCGGTCCGTAACAACGGCGGCGGCTTCCTCAACCACGGCATCTTCTGGACGACGATGAAGCCCGGCGGTGGCGGCGAGCCGACTGGCGAGCTCGGCGCGGCCATCACCGAGCACTTCGGCTCGTTCGACGCCTTCAAGACCGAGTTCGAGGCGAAGGCGGCCGGGCAGTTCGGCTCCGGCTGGGCGTGGCTCGAACTCCGCGGCGACGGGTCCCTCCAGGTCCATGGCCACGCCAACCAGGACAACCCGGTCATGCACGGCGCCTCGCCCATCCTCGGCCTCGACGTCTGGGAGCACGCCTACTACCTGACCTACCAGAACCGCCGGCCGGACTACGCCGCGGCGTGGTGGAACGTCGTCAACTGGGACGAGGCGGACCGCCGCTACCGCAGCTACCGCGCCCAGCAGGCCTGATCCGCCCGCGGCCGGCCGGGTCCGCACGCCCGGCCGGCACCGCCCGGGAGCCCGTGTGTAAGCGCTTACCTTCGCGGGCACCCCCTCTCGGACCCCGCGCGGCATGGACGGCTACTCGTTCCCCGGACAGAACGTCGAAACGATCGTCGGCAACGGCCGGCTCATCGCGCGCGCCCGCGCGGGCAGCATGGAGTTCGTCTTCGCCGGCCCCGCCGACGGCCTCACGCTGAGCCTCGACGGCACCCTGCTCGACAGCCTCGCGGTCGACACGGCCGTCTTTCCGGGGCAGTCCGTCTACACGCTCCCCGGCCGCGCGGCCGTCACGTACGCCACGCAGCCCGACGCACTTGTGACGGTCGTGCTCGTCGAGATGGACGCCGGGGCGGCGGGCGAGTGGACGCTCCACCTCGCCGGCGCGTGCGACACGCCCGGCGTGCTGCAACCGCCCGTCGCGGCCGTCTGGATGCCCGGTGTGGGCGTCGAGGCCCCCGCCGTCCCCGCCGCCGACGCGACTGTCACGCTCCGCCTCGGCGCCGCGAGTAGCAGTGCCGTGCGCGGCGCGTTCGTCCTCGGCGACCCCGTCGCCGTCGCGACCGTCTGTGCCGCCGGTCCCTTCGAGAGCGCTGCGGCGTGGTCCGCGGGCCTCGTCTCGCGCGGCCTCCGCCTGCGCACGCCCGACGCCGACCTCGACCGCGCCGTCGCGTTCGCCAAGGCGCACATGCAGCTCGGCTACGACTGGCGGCCTGACGGGCCCGACGGCGTGCCGCTGCCCGGCGGCAAGATGGTCTGCGACATCTTCCGCTGGCGCGACGTCTGGTCCCGCGACTTCGGCTCTGGCTTCGGCCCCGGCGGCATCGTCGCCGACATGTACGAGGCCGTCCTCGAAACGCTCGCCTACGAGGCCACGCGCTACGCCGCCCACGACCCCGCCGGCCTCAAGGTCTCGGACGACACGAGCCAGGGCGGCTCCGCCGAGGCCCTCGGCTGGATTCTCAAGCTCGTCTGGCGCGTCTTCAAGCACACCGGCGACACCGACTGGCTCGCCCGCACGGTCGCTGCCTTCGAGCCGTGGGTCGAGTTGTGGATCTCGCGTGACGCCGACGACGACGGCCTCGTCGTCGACGTGACCGAGTGGATGGACCACAGCCGCTTTCTTCGCCTGCCCGAGGGCCAGCGGACGCTCTACTCGAACACGCTCTACTGCGCCGCGCTCCGCCGCATGGCGCACGTCTGCGACGCCCTGGGCCGTACGGCCGACGCCGAGCGGTACCGCGGGCTCGCCCAGCGCTCCCGGACGGGCATCCACGAGGCGTTCTGGAACGAGGCCGGCTACTTCAACAACGCCGTCCAGTGGGGCGTCCCGGACACGGGCCTCTTCCTCGCCGACAACGCTATCGCCCTCGTCGAGCGCATCGCGAGCCGCAACGAGCGCTTCCGGACCCTCGGCACCATCAAGGAGCGCGCGTGGCGCACGTTCGGGACCGTCACGACGGACCTCCCGATGCACTACCTCGACGCCCACAACGACCACAACGTCAAGGTCTGGCCGTGGTGGATGGCGCACGAGGCCAAGGCGCGCTTCCTGAACTTCGACGCCGAGGGTGGCCTCCACGTCCTCGGCAAGATCGTCGACACCTTCGCCCGGCCGACGCTGCCGGGCCTCTGCGAGGAGTACCTCAACCCCGACGACGGCTCGCAGGACGACGTCGTCGGGCACGCCTTCATCACGGGCTCGGGCGCGATGCTGGACGCCGTCCTCTACGGCCTCGTCGGGCTGAGCATCGGCGCCCCCGGCGAGCGGGCCCTCAGTCTCGCCCCGGCCGTCCCGCGCACGTGGACCGACTGGTCGGCCGACATCGACCTCTTCCAGGGCCGCCTCTCGCTCGAACAGTCGCCCGAGGGTTACCGCGTCGAGATCGCCGGCACGCGGGCCGAGTCGTTCGAACTGCGCGTCCCGCCGCGCGAGGCCGTCGACATTGTGACCCTCGACGGCGCCGAGGTCGAGCCCGAGCGGTCCGAGAACGGCGCGAGCACGCACCTCCGGTTCACGCTCACGCCGGGCGCGCACCACGTCATCGAGGTCGGCTTCGCGCAGCGCCGCTCGTGGACCGGCGACTTCGCGATGCCGCCGCTCCCGCCGCCCGTCGCCGTCGCGCAGCCGCTCCTGATGGACGAGCCGCGCCTCTTCGCCGACGTCCTCCAGGCGTTCGTCCGCTCGGCCGTCTCGTTCTTCGGTCGCATGCGCCACGTCGCGGCGAGGGAAATCGGCACGCTGGAGGGACCGGGCGACCTGCTCGTCGTCGTCGGCAACGAGCTTCCGCTGCGGACGAAGCGCGGCGCGAACGTGCCTCGGATGATCGACGCGTTCCTCGACCGCGGCGGGTCCTTGCTGCTTCTCGGCCCGCGCTTTCCCGCCATCGACATTACGGCGGACTACCACGGCGGCGCGCAGATGGGCGGCCACGCGGGCATGTTCTGGTGGAAAGACTGGCAGAACGGCCGCTGGGTGGACGTCGACCCGCGGACGCGGCAGGCGCTCCCGGGCCCCGAGCACAAGGGCACGGTCTACTGGGGCGACGGACCCCTCTTCGCCGCGTGGGAGCACGGCCTCGGCCTGTTCGGCTTCGAGACGCCCTGCCACGGTGTCTTCGACGTCGAGGGCGGCGTCGTGGACCCGGACCAGCGCGTCGAGGTTGTCTACACCGACTGGACCGTCCGCAAGCCGTGGACCTTCACGCCGCTCGCCTTTACGGAGCGCGACGAGCAGCAGACGACCGGCCCGCGCCGCGAGCGCTACCCCTGCGCGGCCCTCCTCCAGAACGCCGAGACGGGCGCGCGCATCGTCGTCGTCGCTCCGGCCGTCTGCTCCCGGGCGGACCTGCTGCACCGCATGCTCGCCCACGTGGCGACGCCGGGCGTCGCAGCCGCCGTCGCACCGGTGACGCCGTAGCAGATGCCCCTCGCGCCCGAGCCGTCTCGCCTGCGCCGCGTCACCACGGCTGTCCGCCGGTGGGCGTCGCGGAGTGTCTGGCGCGCGCTCGGGCTCGTCGTTGCGCTCGGTACGGTCGCAGGCCTCGCTCTCGGGTTTGGCATCACCGGCCCGTTCTGGGCGCAGATCGCGGGCTGGATCGTGATGCTGACGCTAGGCGTCGCCGTCGTGTCGTGGATCGACGCTCAGTCCTGGCAGCGCGCCGTCGTCGCCGTCCTGTTCTTCGCCCCGATGTTCGCCCTCGTCGCCGTTATCGGCCCGATGAACGACGCCGCCTTCGCGCACGAGAACGGCTACGCGCTCGCCCGCCGCACCGCGCGCTTACTCACGCGAACAGGCGGATGTACGGGGGTCTACGCCTACGATGTGGACGGCACGACCTACCACTCGATAATGAGCTGGGGGAGGTGCCCGAGCCGGCTCATGGTCGAGTACGTCGTCGCCGAGCCATGGCACGCGCGCCCGCAGCCGAACAGCGTCGGCCCGCCCCCGCCGCCCGCCCCGCCGCCGGGCGCGGACCGGTAACAGGCAAACGGCTCCGCCGCCGAAGGCTGGCGGAGCCGTTTGCACGCTGGGACCCATGAACGCAGCGAGGCCCGGACGACGCGATGTCGTCCGGGCCTCGGGTAAACCGACTGGTGCCGGTTTAGTTGGCGAGCTGCACGTTGGCGAGCCGGGTCCCGAAGCGCACGTCGCCGGACTGTGCGAGCACGCGCTCCACGAACTCCTGCGGCACGTCGACGAGCGTCGTCCGGTCCTGAATCAGGATCTTGCCGAGGGCGCGTCCCGGGATGTCCGCCGTCCGCGCAATCGCGCTCACGACCATGTTGGCCCGCACGCCGTCCGCGTGGCCCGCGTCGAGCGCGAGGCGGACCATGCCGGACTCCTGGCCGCCACGGGCGGGCCGGGCGACGTGGCCGGGGCGGCTGTCGCCACCGCGGTCGTCGAACTGCGGCGCGAACTGGCGCGGCGCCGGCCGGCCACCGACCTCGTGGATCGGCGCGAGCGGCGCGTTCGGCTGGGCGGCCCGGGCCATCGCGACGGCCGCGACGGCGATCTCCATCGGGTCCTGACCTGCGGCCATCATCTCGACGACGAGTGAGCGGTCGGCTGCGGCCGGCGTCTCAAGCTGAAGGTTGAGCGCGTCCACGAGGCGGCTCTGGCGACGTGCCTCGACCTCCTCGATGCTCGGGAGCGGCCCGAAGACCACCTGGCGCTTCGCGTAGCCCTCGATGCGGCGGAGCAGGTTGCGCTCACCCGGTGAGACGAGCGAGATCGCGATGCCGGTCCGGCCAGCGCGGCCCGTCCGGCCGACGCGGTGCACGTAGGCCTCGACGTCGATCGGCAGGTCCATGTTGAACACGTGCGAGACGTGGTCCACGTCGAGCCCGCGCGCGGCGACGTCGGTCGCGACGAGCAGGCGGATCTGCTGGTTGCGGAAGCGCGTGAGCACGTCCGTGCGCGCGGCCTGGCTCATCTCGCCCGAGATCGCCTCGGCCGAGAAGCCCGCGGCCTGGAGATCCGAGGCCAGCCCGGTCGTCGCGACGCGCGTCTTGACGAAGACGAGGGCAGACGTGACATCCTCCATTTCGAGGATCCGCACGAGGGCAGCGAGCTTGTCGCGGCCGTGCACGAGGTGCGCGCGCTGCTCGACGTCCTCAGCCGTCTTGTCGGCCCCACCGGCCATCGTGACCGTCTCGGGGTTGCGGAGCGTCTTGTCGGCGAGTTTGCGGACGGCGTGCGGCATCGTTGCCGAGAGGAGGACCGTCTGGCGCTCGGCCGGCGTCGCGCCGAGAATCTGCTCAAGGTCTTCGGCGAAGCCCATCGAGAACATCTCGTCGGCCTCGTCGAGGACGACCGTCTGGACGTGGCTGAGGTTGATCGCGCCCTGGTTCATCAGGTCGACGAGGCGGCCCGGCGTGGCGACGACGACGTCGACGCCGCGCTGGAGGCGCTGGATCTGCTTGCCATACGGCTGGCCGCCCGTGATGGGCAGCGAGCGGACGCCGAGGGCCTTGCCGTACGAGAAGATGGCGGACGACACCTGGACGGCGAGCTCGCGCGTCGGGGCGAGCACGAGGGCGCGGACGGCGCCGTTCGGGGCGCTGTTCTGTGCCGTCTCGTCGTAGAGGCGGTGGAGGAGCGGCAGCGCGAACGCGGCCGTTTTGCCCGTCCCGGTCCGCGCCTGCCCGACGGCGTCGCGGCCCTCGAGGAGGAGCGGGATGAGCGACGCCTGGATCGGCGACGGGGTGTCGTAGCCGAGGTCGGCGACGGTCTGCTGGAGCTCCGGACGGAGCTGAAGGTCGGAAAACGTCAAGGGAGGGAGCCCCACACGGGGGCAGCAGCGGGAGCGCAGCCCGGCCGGAGGCGGGCATACAGAAGGCGAGACCTCGTGGGTCTCGAACGAGTCGAGGGTCGGTCGCGGGCTCGCTCTCCCCGGAGAGCGTCCTCATTCCTGAGGGTGAGCCGGAGGGAGCCACGGTCTGTCGACCCTCGACGGCTCCCGCCCCGCGCGCCGTCGCTCGGGGCCTCCCTGCGCAGGCGCAGAGACGGACGTGTTCGCGTCCGTGAATCAAGAACGGGACACGCCGCCCGCCGCGTGCGCGCCGGACGTGACGAGACGGCGAAGACGACGGGAAGAGGTCCGGCCTGGCCGGCCGCAGATTGCTCGCGCCTCGTGACGCCTGCACCTGCCGGGGCGGCCACCCCGTACGGGTCCTCATCTATCCTGGCCCATCCTTCGCTTCCCGCCTGATGTCCCGTTGGTCCGCCCTCGCCGCGCTCCTGATCCTCGCCTCGGCCGCCCACGCGCAGCGCGCCCTCTCCGGGACCGTCACCGACGCCGCGACTGGCGAGACGCTTCCCGGCGCCACCGTCTCGGTCCTCGGCCCCGCTGGCGCCGTCGTCGGGGGAACGGCGACAGGCCCCGACGGACGCTTCTCGGTGCGCCTGACGCAGATCCCGGCCGACGTGGCGGTTCGCTTTCTGGGCTACGAGACGGCCCGCCTCCGCGTGACGATCGAGACGCCGGGCGACGTCGTTGTCGCGCTTGCGCCGTCCGAGGCGGCGCTCGGCGAGGTGACGGTCACAGCCGGCGAGGACCCGGCGGTCGCGCTTCTGCGCCGCGTGATCGCGCGCGTTCGAGCACAGCGCGCGGCCGTCGGACCGTATACCGTCACGGCCTACCAGCGGACGACCGTCTTTACGCCCGGCGGGCGCGTGCAAGGCATCAGCGAAGGTTCGTCCGAGGCGTTCTGGATCCCCGGCACGGGCTGGCGCGAGACGGTCGTCGCGAGCCGGCGGACGGTCAACCTCGGGGCCGGACCGGCCGCGCCGGGCGGCGTCGCGGCAGGCCTCCAGGACCTGCTTGCCGAGGACCTCGACGTCGCCGGCCACCGCCTCATGGGCCCGACGCACCGGGACGCGCTCGGGGCGTACCGCGCCACGATCACAGGCACGAGCGTCCTCGACGGCCGCCTCGTCGTCGAACTGACGGTCCGCCCCGCTCGCGCGACGACGAGCGCCTTCGAGGGCACGCTCCAGGTTCTGTTCGACACGGCGGACGTGCTCGCGGCCGACCTCCGCCCCGGCGCGTCGTTCCTGTTCCCGCCGCCGGTCGAGGTGACGGGCGCGCGCTTCCGCCAGCAGTACGTCCCCGTCTCGGCCGACTCGTCTCTGTGGCTCCCGGCGGACCTGCGCAGCGAGCTGTCGATCGGTTTCCGAGTCGAGGGCCTGCTCTCGGCGGACCCGTTTCGCGTCGAGGAAGCAATCCAGCTCTCGGACTACCGCCTCGGTGCGGTCGCGCCGGACTCGCTCGCGGCTGGCCCCGCCGTCCGCCGCGCCGCGCGCCCGGATTCACTCGCGCTCGACGCGCCC
>DASWMO010000175.1:0-7344 GCA_036399715.1 Rubricoccaceae bacterium | reverse complement strand
GCACGCCCGGCCCTCCGCCCTGACACCACGGGTGGCACTGGCCGGCGCGACACTCGCCGCGTCGCCGGGTGCTGCCCGGCCGATTCCCGGATCCCTCTGCCAGGGTGATCCACGCGGGCGGCCCACGCGGCCCGCCGAGGCCCTGCCGGTTTCCGCCCGGCAGGGCCTTTTGCGTCCGCGCCGCCGACGCGCGCTGCGGCCCGGTGCGAGATTCCGGTCTGCCTGTCCCGTGCCTGTGCGCTGCCTGTCCGCCGTCCGTCTCGCCCTCGCCGTGTTCGCCGTGCTCGCCTCGGACGGGGCCGCGGCGCAGACGGCGACACGCCCCGCACCGCGCGCCGCCGCGCCTCGCGCCGCCGCGCCTCGTGCCGCCGCACCGCGCGCCGCCGCGCCTCGGGCTGCCGCGCGTCGGCCTGCCACACAGCGGGGGACAGCGCCCCGGCGTACTGCGGCAGCGCCCACCGGCGCTCGGTCGGTCGGCGCGTCTCGGGTCGACTCCCTCCGAGCGGACTCGCTGCGCGCCGATTCGCTCGCTGCCCGCCGTCCACCGACCCCCACCGAGGCGGCCCTCGCGCGTGTCCGGGCCGCCATTGTGGCGGGGCTCGCACCAGCCGGCCCGTTCCCCGCGCTCGACGCGCGCCTCGCCGGCGTCACGTGGAGCGTCCCGCGTCGCCGCGCACAGGCCGTCGACGACCTCGTCGCGATGCGCCGCGCGGGCGTCCGGGCCGTCCGGACCGGGATCGTCGCCGACACGCTCCTGCTCGGCGTCGCGAGCCGGCTCGGGATCGCCTTCTACCAGGACCTGCCCGTCCGCGGCCTGCCCGCGGCGGGCCTGCTCGCCCGAACGGACGCGGCGGCGCGCGTGCTCGGCGCGGCTCTCGCACGCGGCCGGCCCTACGCCTCGGCCCACCACTACGGCATCGCGACGGCGTGCGACACGTCGGACCCGCGCGCGCGGCCCTATGCTGCGCGCCTCACGGCGATGGCGCACGTGGCCGGCGCGCAGACCTACGTCGAGACCCGCTTTCCGCGCTCGGAGCAGCTCGCCGGCGATGTCGACTTTGTCCTGATCGACGGTGCGGACGGCCCCGCCGAGGCGCTCGCGGCGTGGCGCGCGTCCCGCGAGACGCCGGCCGGCCTCGCCGGCGTCGGCGCGGACGTGGTCCCCGGCCGCAACGGGGGCTGGCGGACGCCCGGCAGCGCGGCCGCACAGGCCCGGACGCTCGAAAACGCGCTCGCGGCCCTGCTATCGCTCGCCGACCCGCCGGTCGTGACGTTTGTCGGCCGCTGGCGCGACGGCGCCGCCGGCCTCGACGCCCGCGCGCGCGTGAGCGGGACCCGCGACGGCCTCCACGACGCCTCGGGCACGCCGAGGCCCGCGCTCCGCGTCGCCGCAGGCTTCTTTACGGGCACGCAGCGCGTGTTTGCCTTCGACGCCGGGCCCGACGCCTCGGAGCGGACCGGCGCGCCAGGCCTGCTCCTGCTCGGGTGGACGCTCGTCGTCGGCCTCGGCGTGTTCATGGTCGCCGCGCCGCGCGTGGCGACGCTCGTGCCGCGCTACTTCGGCCGCCACGACCTCTACCGCGAGGCCGTCGCGCGCGGCTACGACCTCTCAACCGGGCAGACGGCTGTCCTCGGGCTGGGCCTGGCGACGGCGTTCGGGATCGCCGCGGCGTCCGCCCTTCGCGCGCTCGGGCGGACCGATGCGCTCGTCGCTGCGACCGCATCCTGGCCTGCGGCGGTCCAGGAGCGGCTCGTCGGGCTGCTCGGGCACCCGCTGTGGCTCGCGGCCGTGCTCGCGCTCGTCGGCGTCGCGTGGGGGCTCGCGAACCTGGTGTGGCTGAATGTGCTCATCGGGCGGCGGCGGCTTCGGCCCGCGCAGGCGATGTCCCTCGTGGTCTGGAGCCGCTGGGCGTGGGCGCCGCTCATGGCGGCGGCGCTGCTGCTGGCTGGTCTGAGCCCGCAGACCGCGACGGCCCTCGCGCCCGCGATCCTCGGCGTGGGCCTGCTCGCCGAGACCGTCGCCGGCTACCGGATGCTCCTCGACTTCGCGTCCGTGACGCGCGTGCCGCTGTCGCGCGCGCTCGTCGTCGGGTTCGGGGTCCCGTTCGCCCTCGCCGTGGCCGGGCTCGTCGCGCTCAGCGTCGCCGCGGCGCCCGAGGCGGCGTTCGTGTGGCACCTCGCCACGCGCAGCTAGCCGGGCGGCACGTCTCGGCCGCGGTCAGGCCTCGCCCATCATCAGCCCCTCGATCGTGTGCCCCTGCACGATGGGCATCAGCTCGTCGACCACGCGGCAGGTGAGGTGCGCCTTGAGCGACTCGGGCATCGCGTCGTAGTACCCGCGGCTGAACTGCAGGTCGTGCCGCTCGGCGTTGCGCGCGTCGGGCGCGTCGACGCCGAGGACGAGGACGGGGCGCGACAACTCGGACAGGTTTTTCGTGCCGCGGTGGACCGTCAGCGCCGACCGCGCGGCGATGTCGCCCATCTGGGGCATCTTGCGCTGGGCCAGCTGCTGGTAGCGCGGGTACAGGTCCTTCGGCGGAAACATCCCGTGCTCGAACCTCGACGGGTCGTCCCACTGCGTCCCCGGGGCGATCTCGAACGGCCCCATCTCGGCCGTGGTGTCGACGCAGGTCACGTTGAACGCCAGCGAGTTGAGCCGGCGGCCGACGAGCGTCTCGGGCGGCGCCGGGAAGTCGCGGTGCCACGGCTGGTCCATCGCGCCGGGGTTGGGGACGTCGAAGCCGATCTCGACGATTTTGTAGTCGGGCCCGAGGACGGCCTCGCTCACGGCGACAACCCAGGGGTGCGTGACGAGGTCGACGAAGCCCCGGATGCGCTCCGGGTGGATCTCGACGTAGTGCCGTTTGGGCCCGCGTCCGACGGCGCCGCCGGGGCGGGTGAGCGCGTCGGCGTAGAGGGCCATCACGTCCGCGTGGAGCGTCTCGACCCACTCGCGCGAGAAGGCGCCCTTGAGGGCGACCGTCCCGTCGCCGTAAATCCCGCCCATAATGGCGGGCGTGTCGTACTGCGGAGGCCCGGGGAGCGTGCTCATAGGGGACACGGTGGACGCCGCGGCGCGGGCGGCGGATGGGAGAAGACGGGTGCGGCCGCAGGCCCCGACGCATGAGATGCCAGCAGCCGGGGCATCGGCCGCACAGAACGCGAGCGCTCCCCTTGGGTTCGCCCGGCTGAGGCCTGCGCGCTTTCCCTACCCCTCCACCGGACCGGCGTTTGTCAGAAGACGGCGGCGCTCGTTTCCCCGAGTTCTCCCCGGTGACACCTGCCCGCAGGTCGGTTCTTGGAGCCAAACGCCTACGCCCCCCGCATGCAGCTCCGAAACGTCGCCATCGTCGCCCACGTCGACCACGGCAAAACCACCCTCGTCGACTCGCTCCTCTGGCAGTCCGGCACCTTCCGCGACAACGAGAACGTCGCCGAGCGCGTCATGGACTCGATGGACCTCGAGCGCGAGAAGGGCATCACGATCATGGCCAAGAACACGGCCGTGCGCTACCTGCGCGAGAGCGGCGAGGAGGTCAAGATCAACATCGTCGACACCCCTGGCCACGCAGACTTCGGCGGCGAGGTCGAGCGGACGCTCCGCATGGTCGACGGCGTGATGCTGCTCGTCGACGCGGCCGAGGGCCCGCTCCCGCAGACGCGCTTCGTGCTCTCGAAGGCGCTCGCGCTCGGGCTGCCGGCGATGGTCGTCATCAACAAGATCGACCGCCAGGACGCCCGCCCCGAGGAGGTCCTCAACGAGGTCTACGACCTGTTCATCGACCTCGGCGCCAACGAGAAGCAGATCGAGTTCCCCGTGATCTTCGCCGTCGCCCGCGACGGCAAGTGCACGACGACGCTCGGCGAGGAGCTCACGGACCTCAAGCCGATCTTCGAGGCCATCCTCTCCGCCGTCCCGGCCCCGACCGGTGACCCCGACGGGCCGCTCCAGTTTCTCGTGACAGACGTCAAGCCGGACGCGTACCTCGGGCCGATCG
Organism: Rubricoccaceae bacterium; assembly: GCA_036399715.1. GTDB lineage: Bacteria > Bacteroidota > Rhodothermia > Rhodothermales > Rubricoccaceae > DASVSE01. The sequence continues at coordinate 3,346 of DASWMO010000175.1, read as the reverse complement.
CGATTGGTCGCATCGTCAACGGGACGATCCGCGAGAAGCAGCGCGTGACGATGTGCCACCGCGACGGGACGCTGAAGCAGGTGAGCACGACGGCGCTGTTCGTCAACGAAGGCCTCGACCGCGTGCCGGCGACGACGGCCTCGGCCGGCGAGATCATCAACGTCGGCGGCCTGGCCGGCATCGGCCTCGGCGAGTCCGTCGCCGACGCCGACAACCCGCAGCCGCTGGACCCGGTCGCCGTCGACGAGCCGACGCTCTCGATGGAGTTCCGCATCAACGACTCGCCGTTCGTCGGCCGCGAGGGCAAGTACGTCACGAGCCGCAACCTCCGCGACCGCCTTATGAAGGAGGGCGAGAACAACCTCTCGCTCCGCATCGAGGAGACCGACGCGGCCGACTCGTTCCTCGTCTTCGGGCGCGGCGAGCTGCAGATGGCGATCCTCATCGAGCAGATGCGCCGCGAGAGCTTCGAGTTCGCCGTCGGGATGCCGCAGGTCATCACGAAGGTCGTGGACGGGAAGCTCCACGAGCCCTACGAGCAGTGCCTCATCGACGTCGCCGAGGAGTTCATGGGCGTCGTCATCGAGACGCTGGGCACGCGCCGTGGCATGATGACCGAGATGAAGAACAACGGCGGCGGGCGCGTCCGGATGACGTTCGAGATCCCGGCCCGCGGGCTCATCGGGTACCGGACCGAGTTCCTCACGGACACGAAGGGCACGGGCATCCTCACGCACCTCTTCGACGGCTACCGCCCGTGGGCCGGCAACATCACGCACCGCGCCTCGGGCGGCATCGTCGCGGACCGGCCGGGCAAGGTGACGGCCTACACGATCGCCAACCTCCAGGAGCGCGGCCAGCTCTTCGTCGGCCCGGGCGACGAGGTCTACAACGGCATGGTCGTCGGCGAGAACAGCCGCGACGAGGACATGGAGGCCAACATCACCAAGGAGAAGCAGCTCTCGAACATGCGCTCCTCGGGCGCGGACAACTTCCAGAAGCTCAACCCGCCGCGGCGGATGAGCCTCGAAGAGGCCATCGAGTTCATCCGCGAGGACGAGCTCATCGAGATCACGCCGACGAGCACGCGCATCCGCAAGCGCCACCTCGACCCGAACGAGCGCAAGCGCGCCGTCGCGACGCGCAAGGCCGCTATCGCCGCGTAACGGCACCGACACCGTCGTCTCCGAGGCGCTCCGGCTCAGGCCGGGGCGCCTCGTTGGCGTTACAAGGCGCCGCGCGCTCGACGCGGACGGCTGCGCAGAAGGCCTCCAGCGCCGCGCCGACCTGCGCGTCCGTCTGCTCGCCCATCGTGCAGAGCTGCAGCCAGCCGCGGGCGCGGAGGTACGCGCTCTGGTAGCTCACGAGGATGCCCAGCGCCGCGAGCCGCGCCCCGACGGTCTCGGCCTCCTCGGGCGACGCGAGGGCGACGGTCTGAACCGTCGGGAGGACCGCGTCGTCGGGCGCGACAAGCGTGAACCCGCGCTCGCAAAGTGCCTGACGCACCCCGAGGCCCTGCCGCTGAAGGCGCGCCATGCGCGCGTCATCCGCCCGAACGAGCGCGGCGTCGAGCGCGGCGAGGAGCGGCGAGGACGACGTCGACGGGATGCCGCCCGCCGCGGCCGAGGCCGCGAGGCAGAGCGAGGCCGGGATGGGCCGCGACGCAGGCGGAAGCGCGTCGTAGGCGACGAACGCCAGCCCGGCCATGCTGCCAAGCGCCTTGCCACTTACGCCCGACACCATCAGTGCACCGCTGAAGTCGGTCGGCACGGCACCGACGGTCGAGACGGCGTCGATGCAGAGCTGCGCGCCGTGCTCGGCCGCGAGGGCCGCGAGGTGGGGCACGTCGTTGAGCACGCCCGTGGACGTCTCGCCGTGGACGGCCCACACCCACGCCGGGCGCGGGAGGCTCCGCAGCCGCTCGGCGACGTCAGCAAAGGGCAGCGGCGCGCCCCACGGAGCCCGGAGGACCTCGTGCGCGAGCCCGTGGCGGTGCGCGTGGTCCGCGAGGCGCTCGCCGAAGGCGCCATTGCTCAGCACGAGGCCAAGTGCGCCCCACGCCGCGAGGTGCGCCGCGACGACGTCGTTGGCGAGCGTGCCCGGACCGAGCATCAGCGCCACATGGGGCAGACCGAGCCGCGCGGCGAGCCCGGCCACGACGCGCGCGTGGAGCGCGGCGAACGCCTCGCCGCGGTGGCTGACGGGCGGCTGCGCCATCGCTGCGGCGACGGACGGGTGTAGAGCGACTGGCCCGGGCAGAAAGCTCAGCGCGTCCTCGGGCACGTCTGGCAGCAGTTCCGGCAGCGTCCGCACGGTGTCGTCGAGCGTCGTCAGCATCGGCTGGTACCACGCGCCGTCGTGGCCGACGCGCGGGCCGAACGGTCGAAACCCCATCCGCTCGTAGAGGCCCGTCTGGCGCGTCGTGCCCGAAATGATCGCCACGCGGTAGCCGGCGTGCACCATCCACCGCGCGGCGTAGGCCATCAGGCCGAAGAAGGCGCGCCCGTGGCGGCGCTCGGGGCGCACGGCGAGCAGGCGGATCTCGACGACCGGCCCCTCGGATGGCAGGTGCGCGTCGAGATCGGGCAGCTTGGCGTCGAGCGAGAACGGCCGGGCGGTCCGCAGCGCGAGCATCCCCGCGACCGTCGCACCGTCGAGCGCGACGAGGTACGTGTTGTCGGCGTGGAAGCGGTCTATGAGGACGCCGTCGGCCGTCGGGGCGTGCTGCGGGATCTCGCCGGCGAACGTGGCGTGGTTGAGCGCGTGGATCTGCGCCGCATGCTCGGGCGCGGCGACGGTGTAGCGGTAGGGCATGGAGCGCAGGATAGAGCCTGCCGGGCCGCGCGGTGTCCCGGTTCGCGTCAGGCGAGCGTCTCGGGCAGGTCGAGGCCGGGCATGAGCGCGAGAAAGCGGTCGTGCAGCTCCGCCCGCGCCGCAAGCAGGCGCGCGACGGCCGCCCGCCGCCGGTCCCGCGTCAGGCGCACGCGCAGCGCCCGCCGCGCACCATCGGCCTGCTCGCTCGCCCACAGCGCCGCGGCCGCCCCGACGGCGCTCAGCCCGACGGCGAGCGCGCCCGTCGCGAGTGGACGCACGGAGAGGACCGGCAGGCCGCCCCAGTGCGCCCGGGCGAACGCGGCGACGGTGCCGGCGATCAGCCACGCCACCGGGTACAGCACGAGCCCGCCAAACAATTTGACCGTCGCCGTGTCCTTCTCGGCCCGCGCGAACCGCGGCGCGAGGGCCCGCAGCAGCCGGTGCGGCGGCCCGTTCACGACGAACCCGACCGCCGCGACGGGCAGGAGCGCGAGCCCAGCGAGCACGAGCCCGAGGGCGCCCGAGACGCGCG
>DASWMO010000174.1:0-5532 GCA_036399715.1 Rubricoccaceae bacterium | reverse complement strand
TCGGGCCTCGGGCACCTGCTGCACGGCCACGCGACGCCGCACACGGGCTGCGACGGTGCCTTCGTCCGCGCGGCCCGGAGCGCGGCGAACGCGGCCCTGCCCGGGACGGTCGCGGCGCTCAAAACGTGGATCGAGCGCGATGGCCTCGCGGAGCGCATGGTCGTCGAGGCGATGCCCGACGCCGCGCCGCGGCCCGCCGCGCCCGTCGCACCCGAGGCGGAGACGCCGCGCGGCGACGCCCGCACGCTCTCCCGCGACGCCGCCGAGCGCATCGCGACGCCGACGCGGCGGACGAGCTTCTCGGGCTGGACCTCGGGCGCCCCGCGCGACGAACGGGTCGACGACGAGCGTGCCGCTGGTCTCGACACCGACGCCGCGCCCGTCGGGATGGCCGCCTTCGCGTCGGGCGCATCGGCCGGGACGGGCCTCCACGCGGTTCTGCAGACGGCCCTTTTCCACGACCCCGACGCCTACCTCGACGCCCACAGCCCGGCGTCGCAGACGCTCGCGCGGACGCTGCGCCTGCACGGCCTCGCCGACGGCCGCGCACGCGTCGCGGGGCGGCCCGTCCACCGCTCGCCCATCGCCGACGTGCCCGCGGTCGTCCGCGACCTCGTCTCGCGGCTCGCCCGCACGCGCATCCCCGGCCTCGGCGTGCGGCTGCAGGATGTCCCCGCGGACCCGCAGCGGCGCGACACCGAGTGGCGCTTCGTCGTCCCGCTCCAGCACGTCCGCCCCGCCGCCATCGCCGACGTGTTCAGGGAGTTCGGCGACGCGCGGCTCCAAGCCTGCACCGACCGCGTCGCCCGCCTCACGGCGCGCGAGGCCGACGGCCTGCTCGTCGGGACGGCGGACTTCGTAGCCGAGATTCCCGGGCCCGACGAACGCCCGCGCGTCGCGGTCTTCGACTGGAAGTCGAACTGGCTCGGGCCGACGCCCGCGCACTACGGCCCCGACGCGATGAACGCCGCGATGGAGGCTAACCACTACCGCGTGCAGTCGCACCTGTACCTGCTCGGGCTGCACCGCCACCTCCAGTCGCGCCTCGGCGCGGACTACGACTACGACCGCGACATCGCAGGCGTCGCCTACGTGTTTCTCCGTGGTGTCCCGGAGGCCGTCTCGGACGGCGAGCCGGCGACGGGCTTCGACGTCGACACGCCGTCGCGGGCGCTCATCGAGGCGCTGGACGCGGCCCTCCTCGTCCCGACGCGCCCGTGACCGCCGACGCGTTCCTGTTCGACGCCCTCGCCGAGTCCGACGAGACGACGCCGCTCGACGTCTCCCTCGCGCGGACGGTCGCCCGCGCCGACCCCGAGCGCGGACGCACGCTCGCGCTCACGGCCGCGCTCGTCTCCGTCGCCCGGCGCCGCGGCGACAGCGCCGTCCGCCTCGCGGACTGGGCCGGCCGCGCGTTCCCCGGAACGTCGACGCCGCTACCCGACACCGACGCCTGGGCCGAGGCGCTTCAGGCGAGCCCCGCCGTCCAGACGGATCCTGCCGGCGACGTGCGCCCTCTCGCGCTCGACGCGACCGGCCGCGTCCAGTTTACCCGCGACCGCGTCTCTGAGAGTGGTCTCGCCGCGACGCTCGCCACCCTCGCGTCTCGTCCGGCACCCGTGGCCGAGCCGGCCGGGCTCGCCGAGGCGTTCGGCCTCCTCTTCCCCGGCGCCGACGCCGAGGACCGTCAGGCCGTCGCGGCGGCTGGCGCGCTCCGGCACCGCCTCGCCGTCGTCGCGGGCGGGCCGGGGACGGGCAAGACGACGACCGTCGTGCGGATGCTCGCGCTCCTGCTCGCCGCCCGGCCGGGCCTGCGCATCGCCCTCGCCGCGCCGACGGGCAAGGCCGCCAACCGCCTCGCGTCGTCCGTCGCGGCCGGCGCCGAGCGGCTGCCCGACGCGCTCTCCGGCGCCGCGCTGCCTTCTATCGCCACGACGCTCCACCGCCTGCTGGACTACTCGCCGTCGCGGCGCAGCGTCGGCCGCGACGCGTCGCGGCCGATCCCGGCCGACGTCGTCGTCGTGGACGAGGCGTCGATGGTGGACCTCGGGATGTTCGCCGCGCTCGCGGCGGCGCTGAGGCCCGACGCGCGCCTGATCCTGCTCGGCGACCGCGACCAGCTGCCGAGCGTCGACGCGGGCTCGGTCTTCGCGGACCTCTGCAACGCCGCCGAGACGCCGACCCAGATCGACTCGGTCGCCGAGGCCGCAGACGGGTTTTCGGCCTTCTGCGCCGCCCTCGGCCTGCCCGGCGTGCCCGAGCCCGCGACACCGCTCGCCGCAGCCATCGTCCGGCTGGAGCGGACGTACCGGTACCCGCCCGGCTCGGGCCTCGGCGCGCTCGCCCGCGCCCTCCGGTCGGGCGACGCCGAAGCGGTCTCGGCCGCGCTCGAGGGCGCCCAGGACATCCGCGTCGTGCCCGCCGCGACGGCCGGCGCGGGCGACGCAGTCTGGCCACACGTCCGCGATGCCGCGGCTCTCCTCGTCGAGGCGCCGGATGCCGCTGAGGCGCTGCGCCGGGCCGCCGCCTTCCGTCTGCTCGCCCCGACGCGCGGCGGCCCGCGCGGCATCACCGCGCTCAACCGGCTCGTCGAGGCGCGCCTGGTCGCCGAGGGCCTCGCGTCGCCGGGCGAATGGATGCACGGCCGGCCGGTTCTCGTGACGCGCAACGACCACGAGCGCGCGCTCTACAACGGCGACGTCGGTGTGGTGTGGGCGCCGGACGGGGCGCCGCCGGTCGTCGTGTTCGAAGGCGAGGCGGGCGGGCGCCTGCGCGAGATTCCGGTCGGGGCGCTGCCCGAGCACGAGACGGCGTGGGCGACGACCGTCCACAAAAGCCAGGGCTCGGAGTTCGACCGGGTCGTCGTGGTGCTGCCCGCCGCCGGGACGCCGCAGGCCGAGCGTCTCACGCGCGAGCTGGCGTACACGGCCGTGACGCGCGCCCGCGGCGCGACCGGACCGGACACCGTCCCGCTCGTCGTCGTCGGCTCGGCCGACCTGCTCGCCGCAGCGGCCGGCCGCCGCGAGACGCGCACGTCCACCTTGCCCGATGCGCTCCGCGCGGCCGGCTGAGCCGGCTCAGGCGCCGTCGCCGATCCGCTCGACCTCGCGCCAGACGCGCATCAGGTTCTCGCCGAGGATCTTGCGGACGTCCGCCTCGGAATAACCGCGGTGCAGGAGTTCGGCGACGAGCGCGGGGTACGCCGAGACGTCCCGGAGGTCTGGCGGGACGCTCGGGACGCCGTCGAAGTCGGACCCGATGCCGACGGCGTCGATGCCCGCGATCCGCACGACGTGGTCGATGTGGTCCGCAACGAGCGCGGCCGTCCCGCGTGGCGGGTTCGCGTCGCCGCGGCGGGCGGCGGGCGTGTAGTCGGGCGTGAGAAACATCGAGCCGAAGCTGATCTGGATCACGCCGCCGGCCGCCGCGAGCGCCCGGATGCGGCCGTCGTTGAGGTTGCGCTCCCAGCCGGGCGTGAAGTGCCGCGCCGACGAGTGCGTCGCGACGACGGGCGCGCGCGAGACGCGGAGCACGTCGTCGAAGGCGGCGTCCGAGAGGTGCGACACGTCGACCATCACGCCGAGGCGGTTCATCTCGACCACGACGCGCTCGCCGAGCGGCGAGAGCCCGCCGTGCGGCCGGGAGGTGCCGTAGGACGGGTCCGACAAGTCGTTCGGCTCCGAGTGCGTGAGCGTGATGTAGCGCACGCCGCGGTCGCGGAAGTGGCGGACGGCGGCGATGTCGCCTTCCAGCGCGGCCCCGTTCTCGATGCCGAGGGCGAGCCCGACGCGGCCCGACGCTTGGGCAGCGAGCGCCTCATCGGCCGTCCGGACGACGACGAAGCGGTCCGGCGCGCGGCGCGCGACCGCCTCGACGGTGTCGATGAGCGCGTCGGCGTAGGCGCGGGCGCCGCCGGACTCCTGCATCCGGGCGGGGACGTAGATCGACATGAACGCGACGTCGAGGCCGCCGGCTCGGGCGCGGGGAAAGTCGAAGTGGCCGCCGACGGTCCGGGTGCCGACGTCCTCCCACGCGCCCGTCGCGAGGCGGTCCGGCGTGTCGATGTGCGTGTCGACGACGAGCGCGTCCCGGACGAGGCGGGCGGCCCGCGTCGAGTCCGAGAGCGTCGTGTCGGCGGCCGTGTCCGCCGGCCGGGCGGCGTCCGGCGCAGCGAGGCGGGCGTCGGCGGGCGACGAGCAGAGGCCGAGCGCGAGCGCGGCGGCGAGGGCGAGCGGGGCGGGCGTCATCGGGGCGGGGGCGGGACGGCGGAGGGTAACGCCCGAACCCCGCGTGCGCCGTGCCCACCGACGTGTACGCCACGCCCACCGACACGTGCAAGCTGTCGCGCGCCCTTCACGCACCCCGAACGCCGGGGCCGTCGGGCCGGGCGGCGTTACCCTCGCCGCGCCCCGCCTCCCGACTCGATGTCTGCCGATTCCCTGCCGACCCACAGTGCGGCCCTCGACGCGGCCCGCGCCGCTGGCCTCTCCGACCCTCACGCGCGGCGCGTCGCGCGCGTCGAGCGCCTCGTCGGGCGGGCGGCGGCGGAGCGCTACGGGCCCGAGGCGGCCGCGCGTCTCGGCGACGTGCTCGCGCGCCTCCGCGCCGGCGGGCCCGACGCGTTCGACGGCGTCGCCGAGACGCTCGCGGGCACCCCGACCGAGACCCTGCTGGCCATAGTGCGGACGCTCACGGCGGGCTTCCACCTCGTCAACAAGGCCGAGCAGGTCGAGATCGTGCGTGTGAACCACGAGCGCGCCCTCGCGGCCACGCCCGATGCGCCGCGGGCCGAGTCCATCGCCCGGGCCGTCCTGACACTCCGCGACGCCGGCTTCTCGGCGGACGAGGCACTCGCGCTCATCGCCCGGATCGACATCCAGCCGACGCTCACGGCGCACCCGACCGAGGCGCGGCGCCGGACGATCCTGCTGCACCAGCAGGCCGCCGCGCGCGGCCTCGACGCGCTCACCTCGGGCACGCTCACACCCGACGAGGCCGCCGAGACCGAGGCGGACGTCGAGAACAGGCTGCGGCTCCTGCTCGCGACCGACGAGGTCCGACCGTCCGCCGTGACCGTCCGCGACGAGGTCCGCCACGGGCTCTACTTCGCCGCGACGACAGTCTGGGACACCGTCCCACGCATCCACGCCGACCTCCGGCGGGCCGTTCGCGCGGCCTACGGCGACGACGCGGCCGACCGCCTCCCCGCCGCGGCCGGCGTCCTGCGGCTCCGGTCGTGGATCGGCGGCGACCGCGACGGCAACCCCAACGTCACGCCCGAGGCGACGGCGTGGGCCTTCCGCACCCACCGCGAGGACGCGCTCCGGCTGCACCGCCGCGCGTGCGACGCGCTCCGCCTCGTGCTGTCCGTCAGCGACCAGCAGGCCCCGCTGCCGCCCGACCTCATGGCGAGCGTCGAGGCCGGCCGCGCCGCCGCGCCGCTCAACGAGCGCCGGTGGCGGCAGAACGCCCACGAGCCGGTCCGCTTGAAGCTCATGCAAATGACCGCGCGGATCGACGCGCTCCTCGGCG
>DASWMO010000173.1:0-40498 GCA_036399715.1 Rubricoccaceae bacterium | reverse complement strand
CGGGTTAGACCGGCGCGACGGCGCGGTCTCGGAGGGGCAGCAGCGGCGCCTGCCGTGGCGTCCGGGGGCCTACATTGGCCCGCCCACCCCCGGACCGCCCGTGATCGTCCTCGGCATCGACCCCGGCACGCGCCACTGCGGCTACGGCGTCATCGAGGCCGAGCGCGGCCGCGAGACCGTGCTGGACTACGGCGCGCTCCACATGCCGGAGTCGATGGATCACACCATCCGGCTGACCAGGATCTACGAGCAGGTCGTCGCGCTCGTGGACCAGCACCACCCGGACGAGGCGGCGGTCGAGATGCCGTTCTACGGCAAGAACGCGCGCTCGATGCTCGTCCTCGGCCGCGCCCAGGCGGCCGTGATGCTCGCCGCCGTCCACCGGCAGGTGCCGATCGCGCAGTATGCCCCGGCCGAGGTCAAGAAGGCCGTGACGGGCAAGGGGCAGGCGACCAAGGACCAGGTGTGGTTCATGATCCGCCAGCAGCTCGGCATCCGCGAGGACCGCGGCCTCGACGCGTCGGACGCGCTCGCGGTCGCGCTCTGCCACGTCCACCGCGCGACGACCGGCCCCGCCGCCGGCGCGCCGAAGGACTGGGCCGCGTTCATCGCCGCCAACCCCGGCCGCGTCCGCGGCTGACAGGCGCCGACACCCGTCGATGTCGCTTCGCGGCCCATTCGACCTCATCGGAAACCCTTCCCCACCGTCATCCCGAGCTTGTCGAGGGATCTCGACGCCTTCCCGAGTGGCAGCGTTCTACGTGTACCTGCTCGCGAGCCGAAGCCGCGCCCTCTACGTCGGCGTCACGAACGACGTCGCCCGCCGCGTCGCGGAGCACCGGATGGGCCTCTCTGTCCACACAGCGCGGTACCACATCGACCGGCTCGTCCGCGTCGAGGCGTACCCGACGGCGCGCGACGCCATCGCACGGGAGAAGCAACTCAAGGCGTGGCGCCGCGAGAAGAAGACGGCCCTCGTCGCGACCGACAACCCGACGTGGCGAGACCTGGAGTCGTCGCGGTACTCGTAGACCGGCGCTCCGTCCGAGGCGCGTCGAGATCCCTCGACAAGCTCGGGATGACGCTGGACTGATGAGCGTGCTAGTGGAGCGTGTCGAGCACCCACGCGAGCAAGGTCGAGACAACTGCCAGGCAGACAAACATCGTGGCACAGGCAATGCACCACGCGGGAAAGCGCCCCATTGAGCGAGCGAGATAGGTGAATAGCACCCACAAACCGACGGCACTGGCGATCAGCAGCACATATCCGAGGGCACGCTCGGTATACATCCAGTCTGCTTCGGACACGACCTCACCCCGTCACGACGCCGCGCTCCTCGTCGCGGACCCGCACGACGGCCGCGACTTCGGCCGCGTCGAGCGCGCCGTCCGAGAGCGCCACGACGGTGTCCGCGATGAGCGTGTCCTTGCGCGGGGCCTGGTTCCACTCCGGGTGCGCGGACTCGATCAGCGCGACGAGGATGCGGACGTACGCGAAGCGCTCCTCGGGCCCCGGCAGCGCGCCGATGGCCTCGGCGAAAAGCTGGGCGTTGCGCCCGATCTGGCGGTCCAGGATGCGGCGGGCGTACGGCGGGCCGGCGGGCCGGTCGGCGGGCGGCGTCGGGTCGGGCATCGGGACCTGCGAGGGCGGAGACGGGATTCTATACTACGGACCCCCACCCGGCGGTTCTCTCTAGCCCACCGCCCGCCGTCGATGTCCGACGCCCCGACCTTCCCAAACCCGCGCCCAGCGTACCGGCTGGACCTGCTGCCGGTCGTGCCGCCGTTCTACCAGCGCGCGCGCCGGAGCCGGCCGATCGCGGGCGAGCTCGTCTACTACGGCCCCGCACCGGCCTTCTACGGCATCGGCGAGGTCGTCGAGGCGGTCGGGCGCCTCGTCCGGATCGACTTCCGCGGGACGGGCCAGCTCGGCGTCCACGAGGAGACGCTGCAGACGCAGTACGTCCTCCCGATCCCCGAGGACCGCGTCGGGATGCTCTGAGGCGCCGCGGGCGGATCCGGCGGCATCCCGCCTCGGTCACGCGGCGTTTCGCCTACGTCACGAGGCATCCCGCTTATGTCACGGGGCATCCCGAGCACGTCACGAGGCATTTCGCCTCGGTCACGGGCCATCTCACCCGTGTAACATGACATCCCGTCCGTGTTACGTGGCTTCGCGGCCATGTCACGCGGCATCCCGCCTCCGTCACCTGACACCCCGTCAGTGTCCCGAGGCATTCCACCTCGGTCCGGTGCCGTTCCGGACCTGCCCGCGCCGGCTCAGTCGTCGAGGCCGATGTCGACGCCGAGGCTGCGGAGCGTCTCGGGGCTCTCGTAGCGCGCCTCAAACGTGCCCGAGACCTCGCCCGTGACGCGCGTGCGCGGGTTCTCGACGCGGCTGCCGTCGCCGGAGAACCGGAACGTGCCCGAGACGAAGCCGAAGTCGTCCACCTGCGTGACCGTCAGGACGCCCTCCGTCGCGCGGAAGACTGAGCCGGCCACCTCCTCGGGGTCGTCGGCGTCGGCGACACGGGCGTAGCTGGCGGTAAACGCCCGCGTTCCGGCGCCCTCGGTCGTGACCGAGTACGCGCCGACGCCCGGGCGGCCGCCGTCGCGGCGGAGGGCGGCGAAGTCGTAGTCGTCGCGGTCGCTGTCCGTCAGGCTGCCCGTGAACAGGCCGAGCACGAAGCGCGGCCCGCGGACCGTCTCGACGACCGTGTAGACGGCCTCGCCCTCGACCGGCGCCGTGCTCCCGTCCACCTGGATCGTGCCGCGGTAGTCTCCGATGCCGAACCCGTCCGAGTCGCAGCCGGCGAGGAGCGTCCCGGCGAGCGCGCCCGCGACGACGATCGCGACGCCCGCGACGACGGTTTCGAGGGCCGACGCCAGCCGCCCCGGGCGGCTCCACGACGGTGCAGCGGGCACGGCCCGCGGACGCCGCGCGTCGGGGGCGAGGTGCGGGAGGGCGCCGGCGGCAAGCCGCGAGGCGGGGACGGGGCGGGCGAATCGGGCGGAGCGGTCCATCGGGGTAGCTTGGAGGCAGGCAGAGCCCCACGCCCTGCCGTGCCCGTTCCGACTCCCGCCCGCGCCGAAATGTCCCCCGTTCTCTGTCTCGAAAACGTGACCAAGCGGTACGGTCAGACGGCGGCCGTCGACGGCGTCTCATTCTCGGCCGAGCCCGGGCGCCTCGTCGGGCTGCTCGGGCCGAACGGCGCCGGCAAGACGTCCACGCTCCGCATGGTGACCGCCATCACGACGCCCGACGCGGGCCGCGTGACGCTCGGCGGCGAGACGGTCGGGCCGGCGAGCCAGCGGCGGATGGGCTACCTGCCCGAGGAGCGCGGCCTGTACCGCAAGCTCCGCGTCGGCGAGCAGCTCGTCTACCTCGCGCGCCTCAAGGGCATGTCCCGGCCGGACGCGACGGCCGCCGTCAAGCGCTGGCTGGACCGCTTCGACGCCGCCTCGTGGTGGGGCCGCAAGACCGAGGACCTCTCGAAGGGCATGCAGCAGAAGGTCCAGTTTATCGCGACCGTCGTCCACGAGCCCGACCTCGTCGTGCTCGACGAGCCGTTCTCGGGGCTGGACCCGATCAACGCCGACGTGCTCGAATCCGTCATCGCCGAGCTGCGCGCGGCGGGCCGGACGGTCGTGTTCGCCAGCCACCGCATGGAGTCGGTCGAGGCGCTCTGCGACGACGTGGTGATGATGGCCCGCGGGCGCGTCGTGCTCGCGGGCCCGCTCCGCGAGGTCAAGCAGCGCTACGGCCGCGACACGGTCTCGGTCGCATGGTCCGGCCCGGACGCGTGGCTGGACGCGCTCGTCGATCCGGCCTCGGGCGGCGAGCCGGGCCTGCGCGTGCTGCGCCGCAGCGCCGGCCAGGCCACGCTCCGCCTCGACGCCGCCACGCCGCCGCGGCGCGTCCTCGACGCCGCCCTCGCCGGGGCGACCGACGTCGACCGCTTCGACGTCCACGAGCCGCCCCTCGACGAGATCTTCCGCCACGCCGTCGGCGAGGCGTAACGCCCCGCGCCTCCACGCATTCACCCCGCCCCGTGTCTCCCATCGCCCTCATCGCGTCGAGCGAGTACGTCCGCCGCGTCCGCTCGCCGTGGTTTATCGCGACGACGCTGCTCACGCCCGCGCTCGCGGTCGCCGTGCTCGCGCTCCCGTTCGTGACGTTCTCCCTCGGCGGCGGCGACGCGCCGCAGACGGTCGCCGTCCTCGACGCGACGGGTGTCCTTGCGGACTCGGTCGCGACCGCCCTGCCGCCGTCGTTCACGGCCTTCGAGACGCAGGCCGAGCCCGACGCCTTGCGCGACTCGGTCCTCGCCGGCCGCCTCGGGGGTTTTCTCGTGCTCGCGCCCGGCGTGCTCGACGGGAGCGCGCGGGCGCGCTACTTCAGCCGCGGCAGCGGCCTCGACGAGATGACCGTCCTCGGCGAGGCCGTCCGCGAGGCCGTCCGCGCCGAGCGCGTGCGCCGGGCGGGCGCCTCGCCGGCCGTCGTGGCGCTCCTCGACGCGCGCGTCGGGATGGACCAGGTATCCGTCAGCGAGGACGGCGACGCGGCCGACGGCGCGCTCGTGCAGCTGCTCGTCGCCAACGTGCTCGCATTCCTGATCTACATCGCGGTCCTGCTGTACGGCGCGATGGTGATGCGCGGCGTGATCGAGGAAAAGTCCAACCGCATCGTCGAGGTCATCGCGTCCAGCGTGCGGCCGTTCGAGCTGCTCATGGGCAAGGTGCTCGGCATCGGGGCCGTCGGGCTGACGCAGCTCGTCGGGTGGGGCGTGCTGATGGCGGCGGCCGCGGCAGCTGTCGGGCCGCTCCTGCTCGCCTTCGCGCCCGAGGCGGCGATGCCCGCGGCCGGGATGGCGGCGGGCACGGCTGGCGCGCCGGACCTGGCAATCGATCCGGCCGCGCTCTCGGCGGCCTTCGCGCCGGGCCTGCTCGTGGCCTTCGTGGCCTACTTCTGTGGCGGCTACCTCCTCTTCGCCGCCGTCTTCGCCGCCATCGGCAGCGCCGTGGACCAGGAGTCCGACGCGCAGACGCTCCAGGTGCCCGTGATGCTGCCCATCATGCTCCCGATGCTGTTCCTGCCCGCCGTCCTCAGCCAGCCCGACGCGCCGCTCTCGGTCTTCCTGTCGCTCTTTCCCGTCTCGTCGCCTGTGCTAATGGTCGTCCGGATGTCCGTAACGGACGTGCCGGCGTGGCAGATCGCTGCGTCGCTCGCGCTGCTCGCGGCGGCGTTCGTCGGGATGATCTGGGTCGCGGCGCGCGTCTACCGCGTCGGCATTCTGATGACGGGCAAGAAGGCGACGTTCGCCGATCTCTGGCGCTGGGTGCGGACGGCCTGACGGGCGCCGTGCTCGCCTGTCGCGCATAGTGCAGACGGATCAGGCCGCGTGCCCGACGCCGGGTCTACACTCCGGCCCACACACGTCCCCGCCCATGCCCCGTCTCGCCGTCCTCGCCGCCCTTTTCGCGCTCCCGCTCGTCGGCTGCACCACGACGCGGATCGTCGAGGCGACCGACACGGCGGCGCTCGCGCGCGTCCAGTCGCGCGTCGCCGGCCGTGAGGCGGACATCACGCTCGTCTCGGGCGATCTCTACCGCGGCCGCATCGCCTTCCTGCGCCTCGACTCGACGGCGTGGGAGGAAGAGGCCGGCGTTTTCGCCGTCCCGACGGATGACGTGCGCCTGCTCGTGACCGACAACCGGCGGCGGGCGCTCACGCGCGGTGCACTCATCGGGGCTGGAATCGGCTTCGGGACCTGCTTCGCCGCTGGCGTCTACTTTGCAGACACGTTCGACCGTGACAGAGGCGAGAGCATTCAGGGCAGCCTTCTCGCTGGTGCGGTCTGCTTGCCGGGCGGAGCCATCTACGGCCTCCTCGGCGGTGCCATCGCAGGCCGCCGCAACGAGTACGTCTTCGTCGACGCGGCGCCCGAGGAGAGCGTCGCACCGCCTGAACAAGACGGCGAACCAGACGCTGCGGACGGAGACGCGCAATGACGCATGCCGCGCAGGCGCCGCAGGTCTGCTCTGCACCTACGCCACCTGTGATGCCCCACCTCGCCCGCCTCGTCCTCGCCGTCTGGTGTGCCGCGCCGCTCGCCGGCTGCGCATCTACGACGGTCACGGTCGACGCCTCCGACCCCGTCGCCGTCCGGCGCGTCGAGGCGGCCGTCGTTGGTCGGCAGGCCGACATCACACTCGTCTCGGGCGCCCAGTACCGCGGCGAGGTTGTGTTCCTCCGGCCCGACTCGACAACGTGGACCGCGAGCGCGCGTGCCGTCACCGTCCCGACTGTAAATGTGGCCTCCGTCGCTGTCTTCGACGGGGCGCGTGGGGTCGTGCGCCGCGCGCTCGTCGGAGCCGGTAAGGTGGCCGGGGCCGGTTTCCTGTTCGGCGCGCTGCTGAGCAAAGCCTACGGGGGCGACGGATCCGACATGCTTCAGTCGGGGATAGTCATCGGAGCCCTGTGCGCCCCCGGCGGCCTCGCGAACGGCCTGCTCGATGGTGCCCTGAACACGCGCCAGACCGTGTACAGGCTCGTCCCTCCTGAAGCCGAGGCGGGGCCCAGATCGCCCCGCGGCACGCCAGACCACGGGGACGCGCAATGACGCTTGCCGTGCGGGCGCTGCGGGCCTAGCCTGCACTATGCCGCTCGCCTCGCGCCTCGTCCTGCTCGCCGTCCTCGCCGTGTGCGGCCTCGCCGCCCCGGCGCGGGCGCAGTACTTCGCGTTCGGCCAGAACCGCGTCCGCTACGAGTCGCCCGAGTGGCGCCGCGTCCAGACGGACCACGTGGACGTCTACTTCTACGAGCGCGACGGCCGCGGCGCCAGCGGGTACGTCCTCGCCGCCTTCGCCGCCGAGGCCGCCGAGGACGCCTACGCCGAGACGGCCGCCCTCTTCGGCGAAGGCGTGACGTCGAGGATCCCGCTCGTCGTCTACCCGACGGCCGCGGCCTTCGCCGTCACCAACGTCGCCGACCTGCCCGTCGGGGCAGACGGCATCGGGGGCGTCACCGAGGGCTTCAAGAACCGCATCGCCGTCCCGTTCACGGGCGACCTCCGGCAGTTCCGCCGCGTGATCCACCACGAGATGGTCCACGCGGTCCTCAACGCGCTCGTCTACGGCGGGTCGGTCCAGGCGCTCATCCGCAGCGGCCTCCGCCTCCGCATCCCCCTGTGGTTCAACGAGGGCCTCGCGGAGTACGCCGCACTCGGGTGGGACACCGCGAGCGACAGCTACGTCCGCGACGCGCTCATCGACGGCGCGCTCCCGCCCGCGGACCGCCTCGCGGGCTACGACGCCTACCGCGGCGGGCAGGCCTTCTGGGACTTCGTCGCCGCCGAGTATGGCCGCGAGAAGATCACCGAGATCCTCGGCCGCCTCCGCGTCGGCCGCGACGTGCCGGGCGCGATCCGCGAGGCGACGGGCCTCTCCGTCGCCGACCTCTCCGACCGCTGGCAGGCGGCCCTGCGGCCGGTCCACTTTCCCGAGGCTGCGGCCCGCGACGCCGTCTCGGAGATCGCGCGCCCGCTCCTGACCGCCCGCCGGACGGGCACGCTCTACAACGGCCGCCCCGTGCTGTCGCCGCTCGGCGACCGCGTCGCCGTCGTCGCCGCCCGCGAGGGGACCTTCGACGTGCTCCTGGCCGAGACGACGGGCGACGCCGCGCCGCGCGTCCTCGTCGCCGGGCAGGCCGCGGCCGCCTTCGAGTCGTTCCGCCTCGCCTCAGCCGGCCTCGCGTGGAGCCCCGACGGGCGCACGCTCGCCGTCGCTGTCACGTCCGGCCCCTCGGACGCCATCGCGTTCGTCGACGTCGCGACCGGGACCGTCCGCCTCGTCCGCCCGCGCGGCCTCGATGCCGTCCTCGCGCTCGCGTGGAGCCCCGACGGTGAGCGCCTCGCCGCCGAGGCGACTGTCGGCGCGCAGTCGGACCTGTTCCTGATCCACCCCGAGACCGGCGACGCCGTCAACCTCACGCGCGACCTCTACGCGGACCACGCCCCGGCGTGGGCGCCCGACGGCCGCTCGCTCGTCTTCCACTCGGACCGCGGCGACGCCCTCGCGCTCGGGACCGACGACACCGACGCCGCCACCGCGGGCCGCCTCGACGTGCGCGCCCTCGGCCGCACGCCGACGAGCCTCTACCGCCTCACGCTCGCGACAGGAACGCTCGCCCGCCTCACCGCCGATCCGCTCGCCGACGACACCGACGCCGCGGTCGCCCGCGACGACACGGGCCGCGAACGCGTCGTCTTCCTCAGCGACCGAAACGGCGTCGCCAACCTCTACGAACTCGAACCCGGCGGGGTGGTGCGCCCACTCACCGACCTCGTCACCGGCGCGCTCGGCGTCTCGCTCTCCCGCGACGGCCGCCGCGCCGCGCTCCTCGCCCTCGACGCCGGCCGCCCGTCCGTCTACTTCCTCCGCGACCCGCTCACGGCCGGCCGGGGCGCGGGCGGCGACTCGACCGCGTCCGGGGCCGTGCCCGCCGGACCGCTCGCGCCGACCGTATGGGCCCTCCGCCGCTCCGGCGGGGCCCCGCCGCCCGAGACGCCCGCCCTCGCCGTCGCCTCGGACCGCCGCCTGCGGGAAAACCCGTTTCTCCGCGACGCCGCCGACGCCCGCCCGCCCGACGCGCGCCGCCGCCCGCGCCGCCTCGACCCGCGCGAAGCCGCCCGCCTCGACTCGCTCGTCTCCGCCCTGCTCGCCCGTGCCGACTCGTCCCGGACGGCCCGCCTCGACTCGCTCGGCCGTCCCGGTACTGGCCTGGCCGCGCCCGACTCGCTCGCCGGGCTTGCCTTCGTCATCGGTCCCCGCCCCGAGCCGGCCGGCCCACCGCCGCCGACCGACGCCCGCGATGCCCTCGGCCGCCTCGTCCCCCGCCGCTACCGCCTCCGCTTCACGCCCGACGTCGTGACCGCCGCGGGCTCCTACGACACCGTCTACGGCGTCCAGAGCATCACGCAGGTCCGCTTCTCCGACGTCCTCGGCGACTGGCGCGTCGCGCTCGCGACCAACCTCGTCCTCGACCTCCGCAACGCGGACTATGTCCTCTCCCTCCGCGCGCTCCGCGGCCGCCGCGACGTCTCGCTCGACGGCTTCCACCTCGCCCGCGAACTCCCCGACTTCCAGAACTCGACCGTCTTCCGCTACCGCAACTACGGCCTCGTCGGCGCGGTCCGCTACCCGCTCAGCCGCACGCGCCGCCTCGACGCCGAGGTTGGCCTGCTCGGCGTCTCGCTCACCGACCTCGCCCAGCTCGCCGAGCCTGCCCGGACGCGCCGCTTCGTCGTCCCGCGGCTCACGGTCACCGAGGACCGGACCGTGTTCGACCGTTTCGGCCCGCGCCGCGGCGGACGCGCCGCGGCCGGCCTCGCCGTCGCCGTCGGGCCCGACGCATTTTTCGGGACCGTCCTGGGTGACGCGCGGCGCTACGTGCCCGTTGCGGCCGTCCCCGGCGCGACGCTCGCCCTCCGCGCCTCGGCCGGCCTGTCGGTCGGGCCGGACCCGCAGCGCTTCTACGCCGCCGGCGTGCAGACGTGGCTCAACCCGCGCCTCGGCAGCCTGCCCGTCGAGGGCCCCGACGACTTCGTCTTCGCCACGCCCGTCCTGCCGCTCCGCGGCTTCGGCTTCAACGAGGCCGCCGGCGACCGCTTCGCCCTCGCCAACGCCGAGGTCCGCCTGCCGCTTCTCGCCGCCCTCGTCCCGGGCACGCTCCCGCTTCCCGCCCTCACGCGCCTCCAGGCCACAGCCTTCCTCGACGCCGGCATCATCGCCGACGGCCGCATCGACGTCTTCCAGACGCCCACCGACTCGGCCGGAGCCGCCCTCCCGCGCGTCCTTGACGACCTCCTCCTCGGCGCCGGCGCGGGCCTCCGCACGGTCGTTCTCGGCTACCCGCTCCACATCGACTGGGCCGCTCCCTTCGACGGCCGCCGCTTCGGCGACGTCCGCGTCTACGCCTCCGTCGGACTGGACTTCTGACCGACCGTCCCCGCGCCGGGGACATCACGACGCGCTCCGGGGACGGCCGTCCGCAGTCCGGGGATGTGCGTCCGCAGTCCGGAGGAGGTGCGTCCGCGCTCTTGGGACGGGCGTCCGAGGGTCGGGGACGGGCCTCCGCGCTCCGGGGACGTAGCTCCCCGGTTCAGGACCGTCACGATCCGCTCCGGGGACGAGGCGTCCGGGCCGTCCATCCCCGCATTCTCCACCGCCCCGCGGGCTCCGAACGGCTACGTTCGGCGTTCGTCCCGACTTCCGACCCTTCCCGACGGCCGACTCTGGCCGGCCCCCGACATGCCCGACACGACCGGCGCCCCCGAGCGCACGACCACGATCCGCCCCGTCACCGACGTCGACTACGCCCTCGACGTGTTCGTCCCCGCCGCCGCCCTCGAGCCGCTCGTCGCCGAGGCGCTCAAGAAGCAGCGCGGCCAGATGAACCTCAAGGGCTTCCGCCCTGGCAAGGTGCCCCTCACGGTCGTCCGCAAGATGGTCGGCCCGCAGGTCGCCGTCGAGATCGCCGAGCAGGCCATCGGCGACGCCTTCCGCGAAGTCGTCGCTGAGCCGGCCGAGCTCGACGTCATCGGCCAGCCGCGCCTCGCCGAGCTCGACTTCGACCCCACGACGCCCGGCGCCGACCTCCGCGCCGTCGTGATGTTCGGCGTCCGCCCCGAGATCGCCCTCGCGGACCTCGACGGGGTCCCCGTGACCCGCCTCGTCCGTGCCTTCACCGACGAGGACATCGAGGCCGACGTGCAGCGCCGCCGCGACCTCGCCGCGACCGAAGAGGACGCGCCCGAGGGCACGGCCCTCGCCGCCGAGCACACGGCCATCGTCGACATCACGCCCGTCGACGCCGAGGGCGAGACGACCGGCGGCACGCAGAATGGCGCCCGCCTCGTCCTCTCCAACCCGGACCTCCGGCCCGAGATGCTCGCCGCCCTCACGGGCAAGACGGTCGGCGACACCGTCCGCGTCGAGCTCCCGCACCTCCACGACCACGACGAGGAGCACGACCACGAGGACCACACGGACCGCTACGACGTGACGGTCACCGACGTCAAGCTCCGCATCGTGCCCGAACTCGACGAGGCGTTCGTCCGCGAGCAGACGCAGGGCAAGGCCGAGACCGTCGAGGAGCTCCGCACCGAGGTCCGCGAGGAGCTGGAGCGGTCGTGGACGCAGCGCTCGCAGCAGGCGCTCGAAGCCAAGATGGTCGACCAGTTCGTCAACGCCCACGCCGACATCGCCGTCCCCGAGGTCCTCATCGAAGGCGCCCTTGACGCGATGCTCGACGAGACGCGCCAGCGCGGCCGTGGCGCCCTCCCGCCGACGTTCGACGTCGAGGCGTTCCGCGAGCAGAACCGCGAGCGCGCCGAAGGCCAGGTCCGCTGGCTGCTCGTCAAGGACGCCCTCGTCCGCGAGGAAGGCATCGAGGTCGGCGAGGACGCCCTCGACGCCGAGTTCGGCCGCCTCGCCGGCCAGGGCGGCGACGCCGAGATGGTCCGCCAGTACCTCAAGAGCCAGCCCCAGATGCTGGAGCAGATGGCGGACCACCTGCTCAACCGCCAGGTCTTCGACGCCCTCGAGCGCCGGTTCACGGTCGTCGACAAGACGCGCGAGGACCTGGAGCGCGAGAAGGCCGAGCGCGGCGAGTCGTAGAGAGGGGCGCGGCGGAGACTGCATCTTCTCCGCCGCCTGCCCGTCCCCATCCCGGCCGGACCGGAACCGCGCCGCCCGCCTCGGGTGAACCCGCCCGACACTCCTCCAGCCCACCCCCGAACATGGACTCCCACGTCAGCGACTTCGTCCGCTTCGCCAAGGGCATCACGTCGATGCCTGCCGGCATCGCCTCGGCCGGCTTCGACGCCGCGCCCATCAACGCCCTCGTCCCGATGGTCGTCGAGCAGACGAGCCGCGGCGAGCGCTCGTACGACATCTTCTCGCGGCTCCTCAAGGACCGCATCATCCTCTTCGGGACGCCTGTCAACGACATGACGGCCAACCTGGCCGTCGCGCAGTTGCTGTTCCTCGCCGCCGAGGACCCCGACAAGGACATCAACCTGTACGTCAACTCGCCCGGCGGGTCGGTCTACTCAGGCATGGCCGTTTACGACACGATGCAGTTCGTCAAGCCCGACGTGGCGACGATCTGCGTCGGCCTGGCCGCGTCGATGGGCTCGATCTTCCTGCTCGGCGGCGCCAAGGGCAAGCGGACGGCGCTGCCCAACTCGCGCATCATGATCCACCAGCCTTCGGGCGGCGGCGGCGGGCAGGCGACGGAGATCGAGATCCAGGCCCGCGAGATCCTGTTCATCCGCCAGCGGCTCAACGAGATCATCGCGCACCACACGGGCCAGCCCGTCGAGCGGATCGAGAAGGACACCGAGCGGGACAATTTCATGAGCCCCGAGACGGCCAAGGATTACGGCATCATCGACACGATCCTCGGCGCGGGCGTCGGCGAGCCGGCCAAGGACATCGTCGAGATGGAGAAGGCGTCCGAGGACGCACCCCCGGCGGCCGAGTAGTCTTCGCCGCCCCCTTCCATGCCGCCCCGCCGTCAGCATCGACGGCGGGGTGGCGTCGTTTTGGGCGCGTTCACATGTCTGGGTCATCTACTTGTTCTGGATTCAAACCCCTAGGTTGCAAGACGTTCTCCCGCAACCCCATGTCTCTCCGCTCCCGCCCGACCTCGACCTCCAGGCAACTCAGCTGGACCGCTATCCGTGCCAGCCACGTCCGCGCCGAGCGCCGCCTCGCCGCCCTCCGCCGCGCGTGTGCCCTCGGCGGCGTCTCTCTCGCCGTCCTCGCCGGGGCCGCCTCGGCGAACGCGCAGGACGCCACGCGCAAGCCGGGAGCCAACCCGAGCGCACAGACGATTGGAGTGCCCGGTACGCCGTCTACGGCTCAGAGCCTCGTCGCGACATTCGGTGCGCCCACTACGAACCCCTTCGGGTACGTGGCACCCTCCGGCACGAATGCCCCGACGACCTACATCGTCGCTGCGTTCGGCGACCTCGACAGCGACGGCGACGAGGACATGCTCGCCGGCGGCAACACGGGCATCTTCACCTACTACCAGAACACGGCCGGGGCAGGTGTTGCGCCCACGTTTGCCGCGCCGGTCAACAGTCCCTTCGGCCTCATTGATGTCGGTGGGTTCACCTCGCCCAGCCTCGCCGACCTTGACGGGGACGGCGACCTCGACATCGCGGTGGGTCTCCAGACCGGTGCCACCAGCACCATCTTCAACACCGGCACGGCGACGGCCCCGGCCTTTGGTGCGGCGACGTCGCTCGGCATCAGCGGCACCTTCAATGGCACCACGGCGGCCGACTTCGACGGCGACGGCGACATCGATGTCCTGAGTGGAAACAACGCCGGCAACTTCATCTACCGCCAGAACACAGCGGGCCGGGGCAACGCCCCCGTCTTTGCCGCCGCCGTCACGAACCCCTTTGGGCTCGTCGGGACCGGAGCCGCCTCATACAACCAGCCGACGGCGGCCGACTTTGACCGCGACGGCGACCTCGACATCCTGGCGCAGACCGCCAGCGGCAACTTTTCCTATTTCCAGAACACGGCAGGTCCGGGTGCTGCGCCCGTCTTTGCCGCCGCCGTCACGAACCCGTTCGGGCTCATCGACACGGGGGCCTCGGGCGTCCAGCCCGGCATCGCCGACCTTGACGGCGACGGCGACCTCGACGTGATGTCGTCGGCCGGCAACGGCACCAACGCCCTTCAGTACTTCCAGAACACGGAGTCTGCCGGTCCACTCACGGCCACGCTGACGGGCACCGAGGGCTGGCGCATGCTCGCCTCGCCCGTGAGCGCGGTGACGCTCCAGACGCTCCTCGCGCCCATCGCCACGCAGGGCATCCCCGGCGCGGACAACCCGGCCGGCGCGCCCAACGTGTACTCGTACGTCGAGTCCCTCACGGGCACGCTCAACACGGGCTACGCGACCCCGGCGGCGCTCTCGAACTTCGCCGGCGCGGGCGTCGGCTACTTCGTCTACGTCTACACCGACGACGACCCGAACACGCCGGGCACGCAGGGCACCTTCCCCAAGACACTCTCGGTCACGGGCGCCTCGGCTCCGAGCCCGTTCTCCTTCGCGACGCTCACGTACACCAACACCGGCGCGCCGGCCGACGACGGCTGGAACCTGCTCGGCAACCCCTTCAGCCGCTGGTTCGACTGGGACGCCTCGGCCCGCACGGGCCTCGATGCCTCGGTTTACGTCTACAACCCGACCACGGCGAGTTACCTCGTGTGGAACGGGACGGCAGGCAGCCTCGCTGGCGGCATCGTCGCGCCGTTCCAGGGCTTCTGGGTAAAGGCCAACGCCGCCGCACCGACGCTCCGCGCGTCCGCGCCGACGGCGGCATCGGGAGGGCCATTCTACGGCCGCGAGGCCGGGACCGAGACCGTCGTCGGGCTCGAACTGCGCCGCGCCGACGGCAGCGCGATGCGGAGCGAGGCCTTCGTCACGGTCGGCCAAGCCGACGCGGCCGCCGGCCGCGACGCGCTCGACGCCGTCGCGATGCTCTCGCCCGACGCGGATTACGTGCTGCTCTCGTCCGAGGCGACGAGCGCCGCCGGCCCGGTCCAGCTCGCCATCGACGCCCGCCCGGAGGGCAGCGGCACGGTCGAGATCCCGCTTCAGGTCGACGCCCGGACGGCCGGCGTCGCCGCCGGCGGCGACCTCGTGATCGCGTGGCCGACGCTCGACAACCTGCCAGCCGAGTGGACGGTCCAGCTCCGCGACAACGTCGACGGGGCCGTCGTGGACCTGCGGACGACGCCCGAGTACGCCTTCTCGATGCCGGCCAGCCGGACGGCGGCCCCGGCGCGCGATCCGCTCGCGCTCGGCGCGCCGCTGGCTCGGGCGACGGGCCCGGCGCGGTTCACGCTCGTCCTCGGCCGCGGGGCCGTCGCGGCCGAGCCCGGCGTCGCGGGCGCGGCGGCCCTCTCAGCGCCGCGCCCGAACCCGACGGCGGGCGGCGCTGCGCTCGCCCTCGACCTCGCCACCCCGGCGACGGTCTCGGTCGGCGTCTTCGATGCGCTCGGCCGCCGCGTGGCCGTCCTCGCCGATGGCCCGCTCGGCGCCGGCGCCCACTCGCTGCGCCTCGCCGACGGCGTGCTCGCCGCAGGCGTCTACGTCGTCCGCGCCGAGGTTCGGGGCGAGGACGCGGCCGCCGTCGTCCTCACGCAGCGCCTCGTCGTGACGCGCTGATGCGGCCGGCCCTGCGCCCATCGGGGCGCGGGGCCGCCTCGCTGGAGACGTCAGGTGGTCACCATGACAACGCCCCGGCGCTGCAGATGAGCGCCGGGGCGTTTTGTGTACCGCGTACGGGATTTGAACCCGTGTTACCGCCGTGAGAGGGCGACGTCCTAGGCCTCTAGACGAACGCGGCGAGGCCCGCTCTTCCCGAGCGGACGCCCAAGATAGCCAGCCGCCGCGCGGGCTCAATCGGCCAACGTCATCTTCACGTGCTCGATGCCGGCCTCCCAGAACAGGTCGCCCTCGGGGACGAACCCGAACGATCCGTAGAACCCGTCGAGGTGCGACTGTGCGTAGAGCATGAACCGCGCGTGCCCGGCCGTCTGCGCCGCGGCGAGCGCGGCGGCGACGATCTCGCGCCCCCGCCCGCCCCCTCGAAACGGGACGAGCACCGCGAACCGCTCCAGCTTCGCGACGGCACCGTCCTCGACGGCACGCCACCGCGCGCACGCCGCCGGCGCCCCGCCGACGGTCCCGAGCAGGTGGTGAACCGTCCGGCCGCGCGCCTCGGGGGCGTCATGCGCGTCCCACTCCTCATCCGGCGGGCACGCCTGCTCGCGGACGAATACGGCGTCGCGGATGGCGCGGACGGTCTGCCAGTCCGCCTCGGTGAGCGCCTCGCGGACGACAAGCGGTTCGGCGGGCACGCGGGTCTCGGGCGCGCTCACAGGTACTGCCCGAAAAAGGTCGACAGCAGGCCGCGGAGCGTCGTGTCCGTCAGCAGGTCTCCGTGCTGGACCTCGGGGACAGCGTCGAACAGGCGTGGCTGGAGCGTGGTGCCGCCGCCCTCGGCGCGGAGGCGGTTGAGGTGCGCGAGCGGGACGATGTCGTCCGGCGAGGCGTGGAAGGCGCGCGTGGCCGGCAGGCGGCCGGCGAGGGCGACGGGCGAGAGCTCGAGCATCCGCAGGCGCGCCTCGGCGAGCGAGATCTCGCCGCGGGCGAGCGCCCGGGCCGGCGCGAGGAGGGTCTCGGCGGCGGGCAGGCGGCCGGCCGACCCGCCCGAGAGGGCCTGGCGGACCGTCGTGCGGAACGTCGGGTCGAAGAGGCTCGTCGGCGCGCCGAGCGGCGCGAGGGCCCGGAAGCGGTCCGGCACGCGCTCGGCGGCAAGGAGCGCGACGGCACCGCCGCGCCCGAGGCCGACGGCACCGAGGCGGGCGGCGTCGGCGCGGGGGACGAGCCCGAGGCGCTCCGTGAACGCGAGCAGGTCGAGCACGTCGCCGAGGTACGGGCGTGCGGGGGTGTCGGACGTGTGGACAACCGGCCCGGGGGATCCGGCGGAGAACCCGTGCGTCGTGAGCGAGGCCCCACGGGCGGCGACGACGATCTGGACGGTCGTCCGGTCGAGGCCCGCAGCCGTCGCGCCGGTCAGGAAGCTGGACTCGGCCGCGTGGCCATCGCCGTCGGGGAGGAGAAAGAGGACCGGAAGTGGGTTGCCCCCGCCGACGCTGTTCCCGGGCGTCCGTGCGACGGCATGGGTGATCTCGCGGCCGTCGGCGTCGAGAAGTGTGACGAGCGTGTAGCGCGTGCCATCAGGGTCCGTTGCAAGGTCGGCCCTTCGCGCCTGCGTGGCGCGCGGAGCGTCCGTGCCGCCGCTGCGCGCGAGGCGGGTGGCGACCGAATCGCGCTCTGCGGCCGTCGGGGCGGCAAAGAGGGCATTGAGGTCTACGCCGGCGACGACGTCGGGCACGTCCGGGCAGTCGGCGGCGCCGGGGCACTCGGCGAGCGGCGGTGGCGTCTGGGAGTCGCACGCGGCGAGCGCAAGCAGCGAGAGGGCGGCGAGAAGGGGGCGCACGGGCGTCGGGAGAAGGGGAAATGCAACGCGCGGGCCGCGACGAGTGCCACGGCCCGCGCTCGGAACGGGACAGCCCGCAGACGTTAGTACGCCTCGACGCGCGTGGCTGTCGGGTTGACGACGTAGCGCGCGAGCCACTGCTCGGTCCGCGGGAGGCTCTCCGGCATCGCGGTCGGCGAGTGGAAGGACGTGCTCAGGTCCGCGTCGCTCGCCGGGGCGTCGCCGTAGGCATTGAACTCGTACGCGCCCTGCGGATGGGCGGCCTGGACGGCGGCGTCGAAGACGACCGAGAACGGGAAGCGCACGACGCCGTCGCGGCGGTGGTGGTGGACCTGAAGGTTGCGGAGGCTGGACGTGAACTGCGACGCAGAGCGGCGGATGATC
This sequence comes from Rubricoccaceae bacterium, assembly GCA_036399715.1. Taxonomy (GTDB): domain Bacteria; phylum Bacteroidota; class Rhodothermia; order Rhodothermales; family Rubricoccaceae; genus DASVSE01. The sequence continues at coordinate 23,015 of DASWMO010000173.1, read as the reverse complement.
GCGAGGCGTGCCGCGTCGTAATCGGCCGAGCCGTTGTAGGTCCCGCCGGGGCCCTGGAGCGGCTGGAGGACGTTCTCGTAGAGGAAGCGTGCGCCCGGAAGCTGGAGCGCGCCCTGGCGCGTCGGGCTGTCGGCGCCGAGGACGATGAGGGCGAGGCCCTGGACGGTCCCGTTGAGGAAGTCCGACGGACCGAAGTACTCTGTCACGGCGTCGACGCGCGTGTCGCGGGCGGTGTGCAGGAGCGCCGTGTTGGCGCCGCGGCTGAAGCCGAGCGCGCCGATGCGCGCCTCGTCGGTCGCGCCCGAGAACTCGTCGCGGCCGAGGACGGCCGAGAGGAGCGTCATCGCGTCGTCGACGTCGTAGTCCCACGGGCTCGCCGTGCCGCCGGACGTCTGCGTGGCCCCGAGGCTCGGCGCGAGCTGAGCGCTCGTCACGAGCGGCTCGGCGCGGTAGCTCGGGAAGACCTGGACGGTCTGCGAGAACAGGGTCGGGTAGAGCTGCGAGAGCCCGAAGACGTCGCTCTCGAGCTTGACGCCCGAGTCGCCGCCGTGGTGGACGACGATAACGGGCAGGTTGGAGGCGGCGCCGGCGGGCACGCGGACGAAGCCGTAGTGGCGGCCCGAGGCGCCGGGGCCGGTCGTGATCTCGTGCGAGACGATGTAGACGCGCGCCCCGTCGGGCAGCGTCGCCGGGGCCGAGACCTGGATGCCGGTCGCGGTGTTGGTGCGCCCGGCCCAGTCGGCGCGGATCGCGGCGATCTCGGCCGGCGTCGCCGGGTTGAAGAGGCGCGTGAAGTCGACGCCGTTGGCGACGGTGTTGCCCGGCGGCGGGCCGTCGGTGCTGCCGCCGCTGTCGCACGCGGGCAGGGCAAGCGCGAGGGCCGCGAGGAGGGGGAGGACGGCGAACCGCTGGAAGGAGAACCGGGTCATGCGGGTAGAGTCGGTGTGAAAGAGGGCATGTGCGAAGATAGACGCCGGGCCACGGGTGACGGAAGGGCTTCCGCTGCGCCCCGAATCGGGCAGACGGGACGCCTCGCACACACCCCGCGCACACGTCGCGGAGACGCCGGCGGGGCATCTCGGGCCCTCTCCGGCGTTTCTCCACAACATCGGCCGCGCGAAGGCCGTAATACCGGGGAGCCACATCACCAGTGTTCGCGGGTGCCCCGGCACCCACCGTCTTCCCCCCACGGATGTCTGCCCCGATCTATCTCGATTACAACGCGACGACGCCCGTTGCCGAGGACGTCCTCGACGCGATGCTGCCCTTTTTCCGGGAGCACTTCGGCAACCCGTCCAGCGACCACGCCCTCGGCTGGGCCGCCGACGAGGCGGTCCGGCAGGCGCGCGAGCGGACCGCCCGCGTCGTCGGCGCGACGCCGCGGACGATCCTGTTCACGAGCGGCGCGACCGAGTCGATCTCGCTCGCGCTCAACGGCCTCGGCGAGATCTACGGCGGCCGCCGCCACCACATCGTGACGGTCGCGACCGAGCACAAGGCCGTCCTGGAGACGTGCGCCGCGCTCGAGCGCGAGGGCTTCGAGGTGACGACCCTCGGCACGGACCGCGAGGGCCGCCTCGACCTCGACGAGCTCCGCGCGTCGCTCTCGGACAAGACGCTCGCCGTCGCGGCCATGTGGGCCAACAACGAGACCGGCGTGCTCCACCCGATGCGCGCCATCGCCAACATCGCCCACGAGGCCGGCGCGCTCCTGATGGCCGACGCGACACAGGCCGTCGGCAAGATCCCCGTCGACGTCGAGGCGGCGGGCGTGGACCTGCTCGCGTTCTCGGCGCACAAGTTCTACGGCCCGAAGGGCATCGGCGCGCTGTACGTCCGCCGCCGCGGGCCGAACGTGCGCCTCGCGCCGCTCCACAACGGCGGCATGCAGGAGGACGGCCTCCGCGCAGGCACGCTCAACGTGCCGGGCATCGTCGGAATGGGTGCCGCAGCGACGCTCGCGCGGCGTGGTCTCTCGTCCGAGAACACGCGTCAAGCGGCGCTCCGGGACCGGTTCGAGGCGGCCCTCACCGCGGCCGTCCCGACGGCCCGCGTCGTGGCGCAGGGTGCCGAGCGCCTCCCGAACACGTCGTACGTGCTCTTCGAGGGCGTCCGTGCGGGCGACCTGCTGCCGGCCCTGCACGGCCTCGCCGCCTCGACGGGCGCGGCCTGCCAGACGACGGCACAGCAGCCGTCGCACGTCCTGACCGCGATGGGCTACTCGGACGACGAAGCCTTCTCGGCCGTCCGCTTCTCGGTCGGGCGCCCGACGACGGCCGCCGACGTCGACACGGCCGCGGCGCAGGTCGCCGAGGCGGTTCGCACCGTCCGCCACCGCATCGCGGCGTAGACGTTCGGGCGCACCGGCGCCAGAGGCTCGCACCCGAACGCTCCTCCCGTCCGGGAGGGACCGGGCGATTGGGCCGACGTGCCCGCTTGCCTCGGCGATCCACCTTCCCCGGTCCATCCCTGCGCTCCCATGTCTGACGTCATGCTTCCCGCGGACGGCCTCGTCGCCAACCGCGTCGCCCAGAGCGGCATCGAGACGCTGGACCTCGCGGCCATCGTCGGCCCGCTCGACGTCGTCTCCCTCGACCTCGGGCCGCTGATGCACCGCGGCCTCGTCGTGCGCGAGAAGAACTTCCGTACGGCCGTCGCCGGCCTGGACGCCGCGGCGTTTGCCGGCCGCCACGTCGCCGTGCTCGTGCCCGACGGCGCGCTCGTGCCCGCCTGGGCCGTCATGCTCGTCGCGGCGCGGCTGGCGCCCGTCGCGGCCAGCATCGCCGTGGCGGGCGTGGACGCGCGCCGTGCAGCCCTCGCCGCCGAGCGCATCCGCGCCTACGACTGGGACGCGCATGCCGGCCGGACGGTGGTGCTCAAAGGCTGCGGGACGGGTGAGGTGCCGCTGGACGCCTTCGCGCAGGCGACCGTCACGCTGCAGAGCGTCGCAGCCCGGGTGATGTTCGGCGAGCCCTGCTCGGCGGTGCCCGTGTGGCGGCGCCCCGCAGAGGCCCCGGCGGCTGGGGTGGCTCGCCCGCCCGCCCGCCCCGCCGGCCTCCCTAGGGCGGCATAGAGACAGGCTGCTCGGTGAAGACAGTCGACTGAGAGAACTCCGCGGGGCACCCGTGCGTGGAACCTGTTCTCTGCGCACGTCTTCATTATGTCACCGGCCGTCTCCGCTGCTGTCTTCCTCGCGCTCGTAGCCACACCGGCTGCGGCGCAGGGCGTGGCGCAGAGTGCCGAAACGCCCACGCTCATCGGAGAGGTCGGGACGTGGGAACTAGCGGCGGCCGAGAACACACCGGGAGACGACATCCTCGTGTTTACCCGGATGACGTTTACGGGCCGCGACCTCACCACGACGGCCGTGTACCTAGACCCGGACGACGCCGAGCTGTCGGCCCGAATCACGACGGACTCGTACACGACGGCCAACGGCCAACTGCTCGTCCGCGCGCCCGGCAGCACGACTGTCCTGGATGTGTCCCGCGCAACTGACGACCTCGGGACCGAGGCGCTCGTCGTGCAGGACCTTCGCACCGGCGTTCGCCTGACGCTGCACCCGGCTGACCCCGCCGGGGCGCTCGACCCGGCCCTCGTCGGGGCGTGGGCCGGTGCCGACCGCACGCACACATGGGCCTTCCGCTTCGAGCCCGACGGGCGCGCGTTTGTGCGCCGGGACGACCAGGACAGCGACCACGAGGAGGCTTATACGGTCGCCGGGCCGTATCTCCTGGTTGACGAAGACGCGTACCACTTTACCTTGTCCGCCGACCGGCTGATGCTTACTGGCGAAGGCGACACGATCGAACTCTCGCGGGCCGCGCACGAAGCGCTGCTTCCGCCTCGTTGAATGCCTCCACCTGCTCTCCACACATGACCATGTCCCGCGCCCTGTTTGCCCTCCCGGCCGCCTGCCTCCTCGTCGTTCCGGCGAGCGCCAGCGCGCAGCCGCGCCAGTCGCCCGGCGTCCCCACGGCGTCGCCCGTCTCGGCGTCCATCGACCAGTCCCTCGTCGGGGAGTGGGAGCTTGCAGAGGTGGAACGCCTCGGCGCGATCGACGACTTTGGTGCTGCCGTCGACGAGATGAACGTCGAGTTCGGCGTCGACGGGCAGGCACACATCCTCCTGGAGATCGAGCAGGACCAGGACACGATGGCACGCGAGCGGACCTTCCGCTTCACAACGCTCGACGGCCGCATCGTACCGGACCAGGGCGCGCCGGTGTCGTACGAGATCATCGGTCAGGACGACATTCGCCTCCTCACGCCGGACGGCCTCGTGGTGCACCTGCACCGGACGGCCAGCGCGGAGTTCGCCGCCGAGTAATCGGTGGACGTTCGGCTCGACGGTTGTACGGCCCTGGTGACCGGCGCGAGCCGCGGCATCGGCCGGGCCGTCGCGACGGCGCTCGCTGCAAGCGGTGCGCACGTCGGCATTCACTAGTCCCGCGCCCGCGCCTCGGCCGAGGCGTTGGCGAGCGAGACGGGTGGAACCGTTTTGCACGCCGACCTCTCCGAGCGCGGCGCCCCGGATACGCTCTGGGACGCCGCGCTCGGCGCGTTCGGGCGCGTGGATGTGCTCGTCGCCAACGCGGGCGTCTTCGAACCCGCGCCGCTCGGCGCAAACGGCTGGCTGGACGCATGGGAGCGGACGCAGGCCATCAACCTCCGCTCTGCGGCCGCACTCTGCCGGCGGGCCGTCCTCCACGCCCGCGAACGCCGTGCGGCGGGCGAGACGGGGGTCGTCGTTCGCATCGTGACGGTGTCCAGCCGGGCTGCCTTCCGGGGCGACGACGAGGCATACTGGGCGTACGCCGCCTCGAAGGGCGGGCTCGTCGCGCTCACCAAGTCCATCGCCCGCGCCGGCGGCGGCGTGGCCGCGTTCGGCGTCGCGCCGGGCTTCACGCGGACCGACATGGCCGCGCCCTCCATCGCCGAGCACGGCGAGGCGGCCATCACGCAGGGCGTGGCGCTGGAGCGCCTCACCGAGCCCGACGACCTCGCGCCGCTCGTGGTCCTGCTCGCGTCCGGCCTCGCAGACCACGCGACGGGCACGACGGTCGACGTCAACGCGGCGAGCTACGTCCGCTGAGACCTACCTTCGGGCTCCCGCCGCCCGATCCCTGATGGCCCGCACGTACTCCGAAGCCGAGGCCCAGAAGGTGTTCGCGCGCGTCGCCGAGCGGCAGCGCACGGCTGGACCGCCGGCCGCCGGCCTGAGCCTCGCCGACCTCGAAGAAGCCGCCCGCGCAGCCGGCCTCGACCCGACCCTCGTCGCTTCGGCGGCGGCCGAGATCGACGCGCCTGCCCCGCACCGCGGCCTCTTCGGTGCGCCCGTCGAGACGGCCCGCCACCGCATCGTGCGCGGCCACGTGTCGGACGACGCCTGGGAGGCCATCGTCGGCGCGGCGCGGGCCGAGTTCGGGCGGACGGGCACCGCGGGCCAGGTCGGCCGCACGCGCGAGTGGACGGCCGCGACGGGCAGCGGCAACGCGCAGGCCGTCACGCGCGTCGCCCTGGAGCCGATCGGCGGCGACACGCGCATCGTCGTCACGCGCTCGTCGCGCGACATTGCCCTCGGCTTCACGATCGGCGGCAGCGTCATGGGCGCGATGTCCATCCTGTTCGCGACCCTGTTCGCGTTCGGCGTCGACCCCGAGATGTGGGTCCCGGCTGTGATCCTCGCCACGATGTCGGCGGCCTTCCTCGGGGGGACGCAGATCGGCCTGCGGGCCTGGCACGCGCGGCAGACGGTGCGCATGGACGCCCTCCTGGACCGCCTCGACCTCGTCGCCCGCGACGCCACGCCCGCTGCGGCTCTCAACGTGGACCGAGCCGACGAGGACGGCGCCCTATCCGGCCGCATCGACGCGGGTCTGTTCGAGCCCTCCGAGGCCGCAGATCCCCTTTCCGACCGCTTGCCCCACTCCACCGACCCGCCGCGCCGGACGCGGTCCTGACCCGATGCGCACCTACACCGAGTCGGAGGTCGCAGACATTATCGCGCGCGCCGCCGAGCGGCAGGCGACGACCGCGCGCGCGACCGAGCGCGGCGTCGGGCTGACGCTGGACGAGATCGAGCGCCTTGGCGCCGACGCAGGCCTCAACCCGGACGACCTCCGAGCCGCCGCGGCCGAGGTCGACGCCGCAGGACGGACGCTCACGCGCCAGGCCTCGCAGACCGACACGCACGTCGTCGTCGAGCGCTGGATCGACGCGCCGCTGACGCCCGAGGCGTGGGAGGACGCCGTCGACGGCCTCCGTGAGCACCTCGGCCTCTCCGCGATGGCCGCCTTCGGCGGAGCTGCCGGCGGGACCGTCCAGCAGGTCGGGCGCGCGTTCGAGTGGACCCACACGAGCAGCCTCGGCGTCCAGACGGTCGTCACGGCGAGCCCGCGCGGCGAGCGGACGCGCCTGCGAATGTCGCAACTCGTCGGCCTGGCGAGCTCGCGGACGGAGGGCATCGCCTACGGAATGGGCGTCGCGTTCGTCATCGCCGCCATCGTTCTCGTCGCCCTGACCAAGGCGGACGTGGCCGGCCTCACCACGCTGATGTCGACGCTCGCGGCGTTCGCCGCGTCGTTCGCCGTCGCCGCGCCCGGGACGACGACGCTGGACCGCCGGTGGCGCTCGCGCAAGCTCGCCAGCCTCGAACGCCTCGCCGACGACATCGCGGCCCGCCTCGCCCTCGCGGAGCCCGCCCCGGAGCCCGAGCATGCCCTGGAGCCCGAGCACGCCGCGCCGGTCGCCGCGCCGCTTCGAGACGCCTTCGACCACCTCGCAGACGACATTCCCGGCACTGCCACCCGCGACGCCGCGGCGCCGGACCGCCGTGAGGCACCGGGCCGCATGCGCACCTGACCTCATGAAGACCTTCTCTGAAGACGAAGCCCGCGCCGTGTTCGCCCGCGCCGCCCGGGCGCAGCAGGCCGCGACCGACGGCGACGGGGACCGCCTGACGCTGGATGAGCTGCGCGAGATCGGGCTCGCCTCGGGCCTCGACCCGGCGTTCGTCGCCGCCGCTGCCCGCGACGTCGCCCTCGGCGCGCCCGACGTGGCCGTCCGCACGGTCGGCCCGGTCCCGACGGCCGTCCTCCGGTCGGTTCGCCTCGCCGAGGCGCCGACGGACGCCCTCTGGGAGCGCCTCGTCGCGGACGCGCGCCGCACGTTTGGCGCGCAGGGGCAGGTCTCCGGCCGCGGGGACGCGCGCGAGTGGCGCAACGGCAACCTCCGCATGTCCCTCGCCGCCGACGGCGACGGGGCGCGCCTCTCGGTCCAGACAAACCGCGAGCGGCAGGTGCGGACGCGGCTCGTCCTCGGCGGCGTTCAACTCGCGACGGCCCTCGTCATCGCCCTGATGGCGTCGCAGACGGGCGACGCGTCGAGCTGGGGGCTTGCGGTGCTCCTCGCCGTCATCGGGGCCGTACTTACGGCGGGGACGTGGGCGCAGCAGCGGCTGTGGGCCGCCGCGCGCGAGGCGCAGATGGAGGACCTCGCCGAGCGGGCCGCCGCAGGGACGGCCTCAGCGGGGCCGGCCGTCGCAACCGCCGTCGCGCCGCCTACGACCGAGGCACCGCTTCGAGGCGCCTTCGACGCGTTCGACGAGCCTGACGCTCCGGCCGGCCCGTCGGCCGACGGCCGTGTGGGGCGCACGCGCGCGTGAGGGTCGGGCTCGTCTACGACCGCTTCGGCGACACGCCGCGGCCGGCCGGCGCGCCGGACGACTGGGACGCCGAGTACGAGCCCGAGGCGACCGTCGCGGCCCTCGAAGACGCCCTGCACCGGCTCGGGCACACGCCCGTCCGCGTCGGCAGCACCGCCCACCTGCTCGCGGCGATGGCCCGCGGGCCGATCACGGCGCCGCCGCTCGCGCTCGCGGCGGCGCTGAGCATCGCCGAGGGGCTCGGGATCGGCGAGGGCGGCACCCGCAACCGCGAGGCGCACGCGGCGGTCCTGCTGGAACTCGCCGGCGTGCCGGCGCTCTTCTCGGACGCGCTCGCGCTGAGCGTCTCGCTCGACAAGCACCTCACCAAGACCATCGTGCAGGCGGCGGGCGTCCCGACGCCGCCGTGGGCGGTCCTCCGGCCCGGCGAGCCCGGCGATCTCGCCGCGGCCGAGGCGCTCGGCTTCCCGCTCTTCGTCAAGCCGCGCTACGAGGGCACCGCCCGCGGCATCGCCCCGACGAGCCGCGTCGAGACGCCGGCCGCGCTGCGGGCGGAAGCGGCGCGGCAGCACGCAATCTACCGGCAGGACCTGCTCGCCGAGGCGTTCGTCGAGGGCGGCGAGGCGACTGTCGGCGTCGTCGGGACGGGCGAGGGCGCGCGGGCGTTGCCCGTTCTGCTCCGCGCGACCGAGGCCGAGACGGGCATCGGGCTCCACGCACTCGCCGAGCGCCCTGAGACGCCGCTCGCGTACCGCGTCGCGCCGGTCCTCATGTCCGAGACGGAAACCCTCGCGGCGGCGATGGCCGTCGGGGCGCACCGCGCGCTCGGCCTCGCCGACGTCTCGCGGTCCGACGTCCGGATCGACCGCACCGGCGGCGTCTGGTTTCTCGAAGTCAACGCCCTGCCCACGTTCGCGCCCGACGGCACGTTCGCCGTCCTCGCCGAACTCGACGGCGTCCCCTACGGCGAGTGGCTCGCCGGCGTCCTCGGCCGCGGCCTGACGCGCATCGCCGGCTGAGGCCGGGTGCGGGCTAACGCCGCGGCGGGGGAGGGGCGTCGCGGCCGGCCGGCGGGAGGTCGATCCGCCGGAGCCGGTGCAGCGCCGCCGTCCCGTCGCCCGTCGTCCGCCCGGCGTAGACCTGCACGCCGGTGTCGCCGAGCGCGAACGCCGAGCACGGGTTCGTGCGCGAGGGCGTGCAGCCGGAGTCCACGATCTCCCGGACGGTCCCGCGCCGCGACGTGAACCGGTAGGGGAGGCCCTCGGCGACGAACGGCGGGACGAAGTCCGTCGTCGAGGTCCACCGGAGGATCGCGGGGAGGTCCGGGCGGTTCTGGAACGCAGGCGTGGCGAGGCTGTCCGGCAGGACGAAGGCCGTCCGGACCGTCGACCGGTAGTCCGCCTCGGCGCCGGCCCGGCGCACGGCGCGGGCGAAGCCGACGTAGCCGTCGAGCAGGAGCGTGTCGAACAGGTCGACCAAAGGCAGGAAAAAGCGCTCCGACGGGTACATGATGCCGTTGGTTTGGACGAGCGGCGCGATCTCCAGCGGAAACCCGTTGATCGTCACGACGTCGCCGATGCGGGCGACGGCGAGGACGGTGCCGTCGGTCGTCGTCAGGCGGAGCCCGTCGGTGAGGTCGGCGGGCGCGTAGCGGCCGGGCACGATGTGGCCCGCGACGAGGCGGCGCACGAGTGCCTCCTGCGGGGGCTCGCGCAGAATCTCGTTGAGCGCCGCGGAGCGGTTGAGGTAGGCCGTGTTGGTCGGTGCGAAGACGGTGACCGCCCGACCGCGGTCGGCGAGCAGCGCTGCCGATGCCGGGGCGCGGAGCAGATCGAGGGCGAAGAAGCCGACGTCGGGCTCGATGCGGATGCGCTCGCCGACGGAAAGTGTCGTCAGAACGGGCCCCCCGAGGACGTACACGCGGCCGTCGGCCGTCGTCTCGGCGTGGAGCACGCGCACGCCGCCGACAAAGAGGGCGCGGTCGGCGTCGCGCGTCACCGCGAGGAGGTCGCCGGCGAGCGTCGCCACGGTCTGCCCGGCGAGCGCGTCGAGGTCCACGGCGCCGGGGAGCACGAGCGCCCGCTGCACGCGGCGGTACACGTCGAGGTTGGCCGCCGACACGAGGGCGGCCCCGCTGCCACTCGCGAAGGCCGCGTTGAGCGGCGCGAGGATCGTGACCTGCCCGAGCGCCTCGGCCTCGGCCAGGACACCCGTCGCGGCGAGGCCGCGCGCGAGCGTCGAGAGCTGCGGCGAGAGGCGGACGCGCTCGGCCGTCGGGAGCACGTCGAGCAGGACGTCGGCGGCGGGGTACGCGACGCCATTGGACGCCTCGACGGGGTTGTTGACATCGACCGTGACGCCGTTGACGGTCACGACCGGCCCGATGCGTCGCACGCGCAGCGTCGTCCCGTCGATTGCCGTGAGTGCAGCCCCGTCCGCGAACGCGTCGGGCGTGAGGCGACCGGGGAGGATGTGGTGGCGGAGCACGCGGCGGAGCGTCTCGCGCTGCGCCTCGGCAAAGAGGACCGGCCGGAAGTCGCTGCCGATGTACCGGAGCGCAGTCTCCGTCGGGGCGAGGACCGTGAACGTCCCGTTTTCGATCTCGCCGTCGATGCCCGTCAGCGCGAGCGCCTCGGCGAGTGGGACGTAGGGCTCGCGCTCCTGGAAGCGCCCGACCAGATCTCCGGCGACCGCGTCGTCGGCCGACGAGCCCCCGTCGCACGCGACTCCGGTGAGGGCGGCCAGGGCCAGGGCCGTGGCGAGAAGGGCCGCGCGGGCGGCTCGCACGCGACCTGCTCGGCGGTCGGCGGGCAGAGCGGAGACGAACAGCATCGGTGGCGGGGCGGTAGGGCTGGCGAAGCTACGGGCGGACGGCAGCGGGAGCCGGTAGGGCACATGACAGTGCCCGGTCGGCGAAGACCGGCGGCCGCTACTTTGGCGCGCCGCCCGCCCCGCCCCGATGCCTTACCCTTCGCTGCGCCCGCCGTCTACGCGCTGCGTGCCTGCCGTCCGGTTCGCCGTGTTCGTCGCGCTCGCCGCCCTCGGCGCCGCCCGCCCGGCCGCGGCCCAGCCGGCGACGCTGCGCGGCTTCGTCTCGGACGCGGCCGACGGGCAGCCGCTCATCGGCGCCAACGTCGTCGCGACGCCGCTCGGCGGCGACGGCGAGGTCCGCGGCGCCTCGACCGACACCGACGGCTTCTACGGCATCGTCGGGCTGCCGCCGCGGCGCTACGCCGTCCGCGTCTCGGCGGCCGGCTACACGGCCCGGCTGGACACGCTCGCGCTCGTGCCGGGCGTGCGGTCCTTCGACGTCGCGCTCGCGCCGGCCGAACTCGGCGAGGCCGTCGTCGAGGCCGACGCGGTGGGCGGCAGCGCGGACATCGACGCCGGGCTGCAGCGGATTTCCCCCGAGGACGTCCGCTCGGTCCCGTCGCCCGACGTCGCCGGCGACCTCGTCAACTACGTCGTCTCGCTCTCGGGCGTCGTGACGTCCGGCGACCGCGGCGGGCAGCTCTTCATCCGCGGCGGCGAGCCGACGCAGAACCAGGTCTTTCTCGACGGCATCCCCGTCTTTCAGCCGTTCCACGTACTCGGCTTCTACTCGGCCTTCCCCGCGGACCTGCTCCAGACGGCGGACCTCTATGCCGGCGGCTACGACGCGAGCTACGGTGGCCAGATCTCGTCCGTGCTCGACGTGACCTCGCGGACGGGCAACCTGCGGCGCGTCTCGGGCACGGCGAGCGTGGCGCCGTTCGTCGCCAGCGCGTCCATCGAGGGGCCCGTCGTGCGCGACCGGGCGTCGTTCCTCGCCTCGGCGCGCATCTCGACGGTCGATCTCATCGCCGCGCGCTACATCGGCGCGCCGCTGCCGTTCCAGTTCGGCGATGTCTTCGGCCGCGTCTACTACCCGCTCACGGCCAAGAGCCGCCTCTCGCTGACGGCGCTGCGGACGTGGGACCGCGGCGGCATCGGCGACCCGGACGCGTCCGTGACGGCCGTCGCGCGGGCCGAGGAGGTGAACTATCAGAACACGGGCGTCGGGCTGCGCTACCTCCTGCTGCCGTCCGACGTGCCCGTGCTCGCGTCGGTTCACCTCGCGTATGCGGACCTCAACACTGAGGTCGGGCCGCGGGCGGCCGTGAGCCCCGACGAGGACGCGCGCCTGCGCCGCCGCTCGGGCCGCCGCCGCGTCGACGCCGCGTTCGACCTCACGTACCTCTTTCGCCGGATGACGCTGCGCACGGGCGGCTTCGTGTACACGAACCTGATCGGGTCCGAGCTCGGCGGGCAGTTCCAGAACATCGAGACCGAGCGCACGACCTTCGCCGAGGCCGGGTTCTACCTCCAGCCCGAGCTCACGTTCGGCGGGCTGCGCGTCTCGCCGGGCGTCCGCGTGACGTCGCTGCCGAAGCAGGGCCAGGCGTTTGTCGAGCCGCGCCTGCGGGCGGCCTTCGAGGCCGGCCCGCACCGCCTCAGCCTCGCGGCCGGCATCTACAACCAGCCCGTCGTGGGCGTGAGCGACCGCCGCGACGCGACGAGCGTGTTCACGGCGTACACGCTCGCCCCGGACAACCTCACGCCACGGGCGACGCACCTTATCGCCGGCTACCGCCTCCGCGCGACGGACTGGGCCGAGGTCTCCGTCGAGGGCTTCGCCAAGACGCTCGACGACCTCTCCGTCGCCGAGTTCACGGCCGTCCCGCGCCTGACGACGAACCTGCTCTCGGCCTCGGGGACTGCTCGCGGCCTGGACTTCCGCGCCGAGGTCCGCCGCGGGCGCGCCCAGATGACGGTCAACTACGGCCTCTCGTCGGTCGAGTACACGACGGTCAGTGCGCGCAACGACCTCCAGTTCGGCGACGCGACGTTCCGCTTCCGCCCCGGCCACGACCGCCGCCACCAGGCGACCGTCATCGCGAGCGCCTACGTCGCCGGGGTGACCATCGCGACGCGCTTCCAGTTCGGGAGCGGCCTGCCGTACAGCCGCGCGCTCGGCTTCGACCAGTACCTCTTCCCCGACGGCTCGCCGGACCTCTACAACGACCCCGGCACGGCGCGCGTGCTCTACGAGCGCCCGTTCAACGCGCTCCTGCCGGACTACCACCGCCTCGACGTGACCGTCGAGCGCATCTTCCCGCTGCGCTCGGCCCTGCTGACGGTCCAGGCGGGCCTGCTCAACGCCTACGACCGCGCCAACCTGTTCGCGTACGACATCTTTACGCTGCGCCGCGTGGACCAGCTTCCCGTCGTGCCGACGCTCGGCATTCGCCTCGATACCCGATGACCCGCCTCGCCTTTCTGTTCCTCACCGCTCTCGCGGGCGCTGCGCTCGCCGGGTGCGACGACGCTATCGAGTCGCCGGACAGCCTCCAGGGCACGTACACGCTCTGGGGCGCGCTCAACCCGCAGGCAGATGTGCAGAGCGTCCGCGTGGTACCCGTCCGCGACACGATCTCGCTCGGCTCGGCGGCCCCTCTGCCCGTCACGGTCGTCTCGGTCGACCTCGAGACCGGCGCCGAGACGGCATGGCGCGACAGCGTCGTCACGTTCCGCGACGGGACCGTCGGGCACATCTTTAACGCGCGCCTGCAGCCCGCGTACGGCAGCCGCCACCGCCTCGTCGTCCGCCGCGACGAGGGCGGCGAGGTGTCCGCCGTTGTCGCCGTACCGGCCCTGGTGCAGGTGATTCGGCAGACGGTCCAGACGTCAGGCGGCCTGCGCTACCCGATCTTGCTGCCGGACGCGCCGCAGCTTAACCGCGTCCGGGTGACATACAAGCTCACCAACCGCGCCGGAAGCCCCGTTGAGGTTACGCGGCCCATCGCGGGCGTCGTCGAGCCGGTCGAGTTCGGGTGGCAGATCCTGCTCGACGTCGCCCTCGACGATGAAGCCATCCAGGCGCAGGCCGACGGTGAGCCGCGCGACTTCGCCCTCCGCGAGATCGTGATCACGGGCGAGGTCGCGAGCGAGGACTGGCGCCCCCCGGGCGGCGTCTTCGACATCGACGTGCTCGCGGACCCGCAGTCGCTGAGCAACGTCCGCGGCGGCTTCGGCTTCGTCGGGGCCGCGTACCCGTTCGAGGTCACCATCCGCCCTACGCCGTGCGAGATCGCTCGGACCAGCTTCAGCTCGTCGGGCTCCGTCTGCACGCCCTGACGCCCACCGTCGGGCCCGGTCTCGCACAGAGTCCACGCGCGGACTCGAACGCGCGGCGCCGCCGCAGGTAGAACCGGCTCCCCGTCCGCCACTCCCGTGTCTGCCGACCACGACCCGGTGCCGCCACGCGCGTCTCCCGATGCGCCCCCCGAGACGCGCGCCTCTGCCGGAGCGTCGCGGCCGACGTGCCGCGAGCACGGCATCGACCGCTACCACCACGCCGCCCGCGCCGAGCTCTCGTTTGGCCCAGGCGGGTGGTTCGCGATCCTCAACGGCGCCTCGGGCACGCCGCGCGAGATCGCGTTCACGTGCTCGGCCTGCGGCGAGACCTTCGAGATCACGCGCGACCCGGCCGTCCTCCGCGAGTTCCGCCGCTACCCGTACATCGACCGCAAGGCGTGAGCGGGGAAGGGGTGAACCCGCCCCTCCCGTTCCGCCCCACCGCGCGTTCCCGCCGCCGACCCGTGACCGCCTTTCCACAGCACAACGCGAGCCTCGCCGAGTGGGCCGACTGGCGCTGGCAGATGCGCCACCGCGTGAGCGACGCGGCCACGCTCGGCCGCTACATCCAGCCCACGCCGGCCGAGACGGCCGGCATCGAGGCCACGGCCGGCGTCTTCCGGTGGACCATCACGCCGTACTACGCGAGCCTCATGGACCCGCTGGACGCCGCGTGCCCCGTCCGTCGTCAGGTCGTCCCGCTCGCCGACGAGACGGCGCCCGACATCGTCGGCGTCGCGGACCCGCTCGACGAGGTCGGCCACAGCCCCGTCAAAAACCTCGTCCACAACTACCCGGACAAGGTCGCCTTCTGCGTCACGTCGGAGTGCGCCGTCTACTGCCGCTACTGCCTCCGCAAGCGGATGGTCGGCGACGCGGACTTTATGATGCGCAAGGACGACCTCCGCGAGGGCATCGCCTACATCGCCGCGCACCCCGCCATCCGCGACGTGCTGCTCACCGGCGGCGACCCGCTCGTGTTCTCGGACGGCCAACTCGCGTGGCTCCTCGGCGAGCTCAAGGCGATCCCGCACGTCGAGGTCGTCCGCATCGGCTCGCGGCTGCCGGTCGTCAACCCGATGCGGATCACGCCCGAGCTGTGCGCCGTGCTCCGCGCCCACGCGCCGCTCTGGCTCAACACGCACTTCAACCACCCGAAGGAGCTGACGCGCGAGGCGGCCGAGGCCTGCGCGCGCCTCGCCGACGCCGGCATCCCGGTCGGCAACCAGACCGTCCTGCTCGCCGGCATCAACGACGACCCGACGACGATGCGGGCGCTCCTCGAAGGCCTCGTCGCGATGCGCGTCCGCCCGTATTACCTCTACCACGCGCAGCTCATCGGGGGCACCGCGCACCTGCGGACGCCCATCGAGGCGGGCATGGCGCTGATGCGCGAGATCCGCGGCCACACGACCGGCTTCGCCGTCCCGGCCTACGTGCTCGACACGCCCGACGGCAAGGTGCCGCTCACGCGCGACTACATCCTCGGCCGCGCCGGTGACCATGTCGTGATGGAGACGACGCGCGGGACGCTCTGGGCCGAGCCCAACCCGCTGCCTCCGGGCTTCGCGTGCGCTGTCCGGCTGCCCGAGATCGAGATGCCCGCCGGTGCCCGGACCGTCCCGACGGGCGCGCCGACGTTCGTCTACGGCGACGTGCCCCGGTAACCGCTTCGCGGACGCCGCAAGGCGGACCCGAAGCGCAGGGGGAGGCCTGCACGCAGAGGCGGTTTTTTCGGACATGAGTAGGCTCGTGCAGCGCGCGGCACCTATCTAGCGGCACGACGGCCGACTGGCCTCGCTCACCCGCCCTCGCATCCGATGCGCCTCGTCTCTCCTCTGGCTCTCTGCGCGGCGTTCGCGCTCATCGCGTTCGCGCCCACCGCCAGCGCTCAGCAGGACGGCATCGGGGTGATCACGGTCATGAACGAGTCCGACATCACCGTCTCTTACCTCTACGCGTCCTCCTGTCAGGAAGACGAGTGGGGAGACGACCTCCTCGGCAGCGATGTCCTCGCGTCGGGCGCCCACCTCGAAGTCCCGCTCAACTCGGGCTGCTGGGATCTCAAGGCGATCGCCGCCGACGGCCAGGAGGTCGAGACCTACACCGTCGACCTCGCCGACGGCGACGTGGTCGTGTGGACGGTCGACGAGGAGTAATCGGCCCTGATGGGTCCGTCCAGGCGTTTCCGAAACGCTCTGCGCCGGGCCCGTTCGGACACCAATGTCCGGCCTCACATCCCATTGCAATCGTTTGGGAAACGAGGTGTATGTTCCGCCCCCAACGGCGCCTTCACGCAGGTCGTCGGAGACGCCACTCACATTCAGCGGACTTGTCCGCTCCATCCGCTCTTTTGCAATGCGTTCTATTACGTCCCTCTGCTTTGCTGCCGCCCTCGGCCTGACGGCGTTCACGTTCCCCCGCCCGGACGGCGAGGGCACGATCACGGTCACCAACGACTCCAGCCAGTCCCTCGACGAGATCTACTCCTCGACCTGCGATGAGGACGAGTGGGGCGACGACCTGATGGGCGTCGAGGTTCTCGCGCCCGGTGAGGAGGTCGACATCACGGTCGAGGCCGGCTGCTGGGACATCAAGGCGGTCGCCGAGGACGGCCAGGAGGTCGACGCGTACTCGGTCACCGTCGAGGACGGCGACGAGCTCTCGTGGACGGTCGACGAGGAGGAGTAGGCTCGCCTGCCCCATTCCGGCTGCGCCCGGTCTGCCGACTGGCAGACCGGGCGCAGCCCGTTTTACGGGGCGTGGTTCTCCGGCGGCTATGTGCGGTACCTTCATCTGTTATCCGGCCTGTCTCTCTTTCGCGTCCCCCGCCGCGCCCCACCGGTGACTCTTTTCGGCCTGATCGTCCTCCTCGCGCTCGCCGCCGCCATCGCCGTCGCGACGATGCGGCGTCAGCGGCCTGAGTCCCGGATCTCCGAGGCGCAGCGCCTCCCGCCGCGCGACGACCTCGCCGGCCTCGGCCTCTCGACCGTCCGGCCCGCGGCTGCGCGCGGCGCGACGACCGGCGGCGCGACCGCCAGCGACCCGACGCCTCGCGCGGCCGTCCCGCAGGAGGTGCTGAGCGCCGCGTCACGCGCACGACCCGTCTCGGCGGCGCGGCCGGTCACCCGCGTCGCTGCCCCGACCAGCGAGCCGCCCGCCCGCCCAGTCGAGACCGCTGCTCGTCCCACCGAAACAACCGCCCGGCCGGTTGAGGCGACCGCCCGGCCCGCCGGGACGGCTGCAGAACTACCCTCGGCGCCGCCGGCCCAGTCGTCGGCGTGGATCGACGGCGTGCTCGACGGATCGGCGTCCACCGACGCCGACGACGTGTCTCAGGACGCGCAGCGCCTTGGCGTCGCCGAACTCGACGCCCCCGCCGAGGCCGTCGCCGACGTCCCGGCCGCTGATGTAGCGCCTGAACCGGCCCCGCTCGACGCCGCGGCGGACGGCGAGGACGACCGGCCGGCCGAAACGCCAGAGGCCGCTCCGGCCGACCGGGCCGACGATGCGGTGTGGACCTTCGACCGCGACGCCGCCGACGAGACCACGCATGCCCAGCGGCCGGCCTACATCCGCGCCGGGCAGTGCCTCTGGCCCGACGGCGACGCGGCGCCTGCCCTGCTCGCGGCCTCGCTCGCGGCCCGCCTCGGCGGAACCGTCGCCGTCGTCCGCCACGAAGGCCCCGACTACCTCGTCGAGCTGCTGGCCGGGACGGCTGCGGCCGACGCTCAGCCGGCCCCGATGGCCGCGCAGGGGCACCCGCTGCACCGCGTGCCTCAGGACGGCGTCCTCTCGCTCCTCAGCAGTGGCGCGGCGCTCGAGTACCACGCTGACCCCGCGACGTCCGTCGGGCAGGTGCTCGTGCGGAGCCTCGCCGCCGCGCCCAGCGCCCGCGTCCTGCTCGTCGCCGACGTCCCGCCCGACGCCCCCGACGTCGACGGCGCGACGGCCGCACTCGTGGACGGCTACGCGGATCTCCTCGCCGGGCTCACGCACTTCCCGCTCGTCGCCCCCGATTCCGGCGCGCCCGACGACCCGGACGCCGTATCGGATGCGGCCTCGGACGCCACGGCGGACTTGCCCGAGGCCGGCGAGGGGGCGGCCCCGCCGCGGGGTGCCGCTTCGGAGGCGCTGCCGGGCGTCACCTCGCGTGACGAGGCGCCCGGGAATGAGGCGCTGGACGGATCCGACGCAGGCGACCCTGGGGAGCCCGAGGCGGGCGCGGCCGAGCCGGAGGGCGGGAGTGCCACCACGGAAGCAGCAGCCGAGCCGCCGGCCGAGCCGCAGCCGGCTGCGGGCATCACACCGGCGAGCGCTGCGCACGTCGCTCAGCCCGGCGCCCGCCGCGCCGCGCCGCCGCCACCCCGCGGCGTCATCCTCGCCGGCGAGATCGACGCGGCCCGCCGCGACCGGCGCCTGCTCGTCTTCGCCCTCGTCACCGTCGCCGACGCCGAGACGGTCCTGCGCGGCGGCGCCGACGGTGTCGTCCGCGCCGAGGCGGCGCTGCGGCAGCGCCTCACGGCCGCGTCTGCCGTGCGCCGCGTCGAGCCCTTCGGCGACCTCCTCTTCGGCGTCTTCCTCGACGCTGAGGGCCCCGAGGTCGTAGGCTGGGCCGAGCGCGTCTCGCGCCAGGGCCGGCCCCTCCTCGTCGGCGCCGTGCCGGCCAATGGCGCGCCCGACCTCGTCCGCGCCGCTGCGACGTCGGCGCTGCAGAGCGCGTACGAGCACGAGGTCGTCTGCGTCGTCGCCTCGTGAACCCGCCCATGCTGGTCGTCACCATCGTCCTCGACGGCGCCGGCGTGGGCGACGCGCCTGACGCAGACGCCTACGGCGACGCGGGCTCGGACACGCTCGGGCACGTCGTCGCGCACGCCCGGCCCCGCCTTCCGAACCTCGCCCGGTGGGGCCTCGGCCGTCTCGTCGCGGGCATGCCCGTGCCGGACGAGTCCGCCGCCTCGTGGGGCCGGCTCACCGAGGTCGCCGCCGGCAAGGACTCCACGACGGGCCACTGGTCGCTCGCGGGCCTCGACCTGATGGTCTCGTTCCCGACCTACCCGGACGGCTTCCCGCCCGACGTCGTCGACGCGTTCTGCCGCGAGGCCGGCGTCGAGGGCGTCCTGTGCAACGCGCCCGGCTCGGGTACGGCCGTCATCGACGCCTTCGGGCCGGAGCACCAGGCGACCGGCCGGCCGATCCTCTACACGTCCGGCGACAGCGTCTTCCAGATCGCTGCCCACACGGACACGGTCCCACTGGAGGCGTTGTACGCGATGTGCCGCGTCGCCCGCGAGCGCGTCTGCGTCGGCCCGCACGCCGTCGGGCGCGTCATCGCGCGGCCGTTCCGCGGCACGCCCGGCGCCTACGCCCGCGACTCGGCCGCGCGCAAGGACTTCTCGCTCCCGCCGCCCGGCCCGACGCTGCTCGACGCGCTCCAGACGGCCGAGGTGCGGACCGTCTGCGTCGGCAAGGTCGCAGCTCTGTTTGCCGGGCAGGGCGTGGACGAGGAGATCAAAACGGCCGGCAACGCCGACGGCGTCGAGAAGACGCTCAGCGCCATCGCCGAGGCGGGCGCCTCGGGCCAGCCGACGTTCGTCTGGACCAACCTCGTCGACTTCGACGAGCTCTTCGGGCACCGCGGCGACGCACCCGGCTTCGCCGGCGCTCTCGAAGCCTTCGACGCGGCCCTGCCGCGCCTCGAAGCCGCCCTCCCGCCCGAGTCGATCCTGATCGTGACGGCTGACCACGGCAACGACCCGACGACACCCGGAAGTGACCACACACGCGAGCGTGTGCCCGTTCTGATGCAGGTCCGCGACGCCGCCGGCAACGTCCGGCCGGGCCGCGACCTCGGGACGGGCACGACGTTCGCCGACCACGCCGCGACGGTCGCCCGGGCGTTCGGCGCCGCGTGGAGCGGGCCCGGGACGCCGCTGTGAGCCTGCCCCGACGGAGCCACCTCCGGGCGCTCGAAGCCGAGGCGGTCCACGTCCTGCGCGAGGTCGCGGCGCAGTTCGAGCGGCCCGTGCTGCTCTTCTCGGGCGGCAAGGACTCCATCGTCATGGTGGAGCTCGCCCGGCGCGCCTTCGCCCCCGGCCCGATCCCGTTCCCGCTGCTGCACGTCGACACGGGCCACAACTTCCCTGAGACGCTCGCCTTCCGCGACTGGCTCGTGGACCAGACCGGCGCGATGCTGCACGTGGCGAGCGTCGACGACGCGATCCGCCGCGGCCTCGTGCAGGACGAGGCCGGCCCCGAGGCGAGCCGTAACAGCCTCCAGACGGCCGTCCTGCTCGACGCGCTCGCGGGCCTCCGCGCTGATGCCGCACTCGGCGGCGGGCGGCGCGACGAGGAGAAGGCGCGCGCCAAAGAGCGCATCTTCTCGCACCGCGACCGCGCGGGCCAGTGGGACCCGCGCAACCAGCGTCCCGAGCTCTGGAACCTCTACAACGGCCGCATCGCGCCCGGCGAGCACGTCCGCGTGTTCCCGCTGAGCAACTGGACCGAACTCGATGTGTGGCGCTACATCCGCGCCGAGCGCATCGCCGTCCCGACGCTCTACCTCGCCCACGCCCGCGAGACCGTCGACCGCCGCGGGACACTGCTGGCTGTCACGGAGCATCTGACCCTCCTACCCGGCGAGACGCCCGCGCGCCGCCGCGTCCGCTTCCGGACCGTCGGCGACGTGACGTGTACGGGCGCGGTCGAGAGCACGGCCGAGACGCTCGACGCCGTCGTGGCCGAGGTCGCCGGGGCCGTCCAGACCGAGCGCGGCGGCCGCCACGACGACCGGCGATCCGAGACGGCCATGGAAGACCGCAAGCGCGCCGGCTACTTCTGAACTCCCCGCAGCCATCTGACGGTGGCGCCGCCCAGCCGGACTGCAGCAAAGACGCGCCAGGGCGTGCCTCTACGACGGCGGCGACGCACGAATGCCGACCGTAAACATCCAGCCTCCCCTCCCGGCCGGGAGGGGCCGGGGGAGGGGGACCCGGCATACCCTCCGACGCGCCGCGACGCCCGAGCCGTCCCCGGCGCATCCTACCACTCGCCGTGCAGCATTTGGAGGAGCGCCGCCGCGACGACATCCGCCGTCGCCATCACCTCGCGGTTCGTAAACCGAACGACCCGAATCCCGAGCTCTGACAGCGCCCGTTGCCGTGCCCAGTCGTACTCGGCCCGGAGTGGATCGTCGTGAACGCTCCCGTCGATCTCAACGCCGAGGCGGGCTTCGGCGCAGTAGAAGTCCAGAACAAAGCGCCCGATGCCGTGCTGGCGGCGAAACCGAAACCCGCCGAGGCGCCGCGCCCGAACGATCCGTCAGAGCTGGCGCTCGGCCGGCGTCGCGTGCTGCCGCAGGTCCTTGCGGATGGCGCGCTGGTGCGGGAGGTTGGTGTAGCGATCGTCCACCGGGCGAACCTACACCTGAGCGCTTCCGCGAACGCCCCGGAGTGATTCTCTGCGTGGTGCCGGCCGCCCTCCCCCGGCCCCTCCCGGCCGGGAGGGGAGGCTGTTCAGTCGCGCCGCGCGGTGGCTCCCCACATCGTCCCGGTGACGTACCCGCCTCGGCGCGGCATCCGGCCCGGCGGACCGTAGGTTCCGCACGTCCCGCCGCCCCGATCCCGATGCCGACCGCGCCCGCCCCGCCCGGCGTCTTCGTCCCGCCGCCCGCCTCGGGCCGCACGGACGCGCTCGGCGCGGCCGACCTGCTCCGCTTCACGACGGCCGGCTCCGTCGACGATGGCAAGAGCACGCTCCTCGGGCGCCTTCTCGTCGAGACGCGCTCGGTGCTCGCGGATCAGCTCGCCGCCGTCACCGAGGCGAGCCGCCGCCGCGGCCACGCCCGCCCGGACCTCGCGCTCCTCACGGACGGCCTCCGCGCCGAGCGCGAGCAGGGCATCACCATCGACGTCGCCTACCGCGCCTTCGCCACGCCGCGCCGCGCCTTCCTCGTCGCCGACACGCCCGGCCACGTCCAGTACACGCGCAACATGGTCACCGGCGCGTCCACGGCCGACCTCGCCGTCGTGCTCGTGGACGCGCGCCGCGGCGTGCAGACGCAGAGCCGCCGCCACGCCTTTATCGCGAGCCTGCTCGGCATCCGCCATCTCGTGTTCGCGGTGAACAAGATGGATCTCGTGGACTACGCCGAGGTCGCCTTTACCGCCGTCGCCGACGAGGCCGCGGCCTTCGCCGCCCGCCTCGGCGTGCCCGACGTGGCCGTCATTCCCGTCTCGGCCCTCCACGGCGACAACGTCGCTGGGCGCTCGAACGCGATGCCGTGGTATGGCGGGGCGACGCTCTTGCACCACCTCGAACACGTCGCCGTCGGCGACCGCAACCCGGTCGACTTCCGGTTTCCGGTCCAACTCGCGCTCCGCCCCGATGCGGGTTTCCGCGGGCTCGCCGGGACCGTCGCCTCGGGCGCGATCCGGCCCGGCGAGCGCGTCGCCGTCCTTCCGTCGGGCCGCCGGACGCGTGTCCGCGCCGTCTACGCCTCGGGCCGTGAGGTGGCCGAGGCGCGTGCCGGCGACGCCGTCGTGATCGCGCTCGCGGACGAGGTCGACGCCGCCCGCGGCGACCTGCTCGTGCGCGACCTCAACCGGCCCTTCGTCGGGTCCGACGTCGAGGCGATGGTGTGCTGGATGGACGACCGGCCGCTCGCCGTGGGCCGGCGCTACCTGTTCCGCCAGACGACGCGCGAGACCCCCGCGCGCGTTGCGTCCGTCCTGTACCGGGTCGACGTGGACACGCTGCACCGCGCGCCCGCGGCGGCGCTCGGCCTCAACGACATCGGGCGCGTGCGCGTCGAGACGGCCTCGCCGGTCTACTTCGACGCCTACCGCGACAACGCGGCCACGGGCGCCTTCATCCTCGTCGACGCCGACACGAACGCGACCGTCGCGGCCGGGATGGTCCGCGGCGGCGCCGCGATGGTCGGCGAAGCCGACGCGTCTGCGCAGGAGGTGATCGCGCCCGAGGCGCCTGAGGTGCCCGTATCGCCCGACGTCGTCCGCGACGCGCCCGGCGTGACGCGCGCCGAGCGCGAGGCGCGGCAGGGGCACCGCGGCGGCGCCCTGTGGCTCACCGGTCCGCCCGGCGCGGGCAAGTCGGCCGTCGCCCGCGAGACGGAGCGCCGCCTCTTCGCCCGCGGCGCGACCGTCGTCGTGCTCGACGGCGACGACCTCCGCCAC
>DASWMO010000172.1:0-4209 GCA_036399715.1 Rubricoccaceae bacterium | reverse complement strand
CGGGGCGCCGGGCCAGATCGTCGGCACGGGCCGCATCGAGCTTCGCAACCCGTTCGGCGGCGGGCGCTCGGGCCGCGTCGCCTTCGACCGGACGCCCGGGCTGGGCTCGACCGTCCAGATCGCCGCCTCGGACCCGTTCGTGCTCGGCCTCCCGCTGCGCGTCGGCGCCCTGTTCGACGGCCTGAGCCGCGACTCGACGTTCTCGCGCCAGACGGTCCGCGTCGATGCTGGCGTGCGGGCCGGGCCGGGCCTCGAAGTCACTGCGACCCTCAGCCGCGAGAACGTCTCGCCGGGCCGCTTCGGCACGACTTCTGTCGACGGCGTCGTGCGCGTGCGGCGCTCGTCGGCCGTCTTCGCCGGGGCGGGTGTGCGCTACCGCCGCCTCCCCGGCGGCCTCTTCGCGGCCCCGCGCCGCGGGCTGCTCGTCGAGGCGACCGTCGAGAGCGGCATCCGCCGCCGCGCGGCCGCCTCGGACTCGGTCGCCGCCGTCGCGGCCCGCCAGCAGCGCCTCGTCGCGACCGTCCGCCTCTACGTCCCGACGTTCGCCCGCCAGAGCGTCGCCCTCGGCCTCGATGCGCGCGTCCTCGCCGGGGGCCAGACGGCCGGCGACGCCGAGGCCGGCGAGACGGCGACCGACGAGGGCGAGCTGTTCCGCCTCGGCGGCGCCCAGTCGCTCCGCGGGACCGACGAGGACGCCCTCCTCGGGACCGCCGTCGGCCGCGTCTTCGTCGAGCCGCGCCTCCACGTCGACGCCGAGTCGTTCGTGTTCGCCTTCCTCGACCTGGGCTACGTCGCACAGCCCGACCTCCCCGGCCGCCCCGCCGTGCGCGGCGTCCGCCCCGGCTACGGCGGCGGCGCGCGCCTTCGGACCGGCCTCGGCCTCGTCACACTGACCTACGCGCTCCGCCCGGACCTGCCCGCCTCGCGCGGCCGCATCCACGTCGGCCTCGGCTTCGGCCTCTGACGCCGTGGCGCGCGGGCGGGGCGGCCGAAGTGCCCTTCCGGCGCGTCGGAGCGTCGGCGACGGCGCTCTATGTTGACCCGATCATTCGCCCCGGTCTCGATGCGCCTTTCTACTCCGGTCCTCCTGCTGGCCGCCCTGCTGGCGCTGCCCGCCTCGGCGCAGGACCTTCCGACGCCCGACGAGTCGTCGGAGATCGCGCGTCCGGCGCGGGACGGGGCGCGCCGGCGCCCGAGCGCGCCGAGGGTCGCGCCCGCCGCGCTCGTCGGTGCAGGCGGCCTGTTCACTGACATCAGCACGAGCCTGGACGGGCCGTCCATCAACGGGACCGTCGTGGCAGTGGCGCCCGGCCCAGACGGCACGTTCACCGTCGGTGGCTCGTTCTCGTCGGCTGGCGGCCGGCCGGCAGCGAGCGTCGCGCGGTGGGACGGGGCGGAGTGGCAGCCGCTCGGCAGCGGGATCGGCTTCGGAATCGTGAGGGAACTCGTGACCGGCCCGGGCGAGAGCCTCTACGCCGGTGGCAGCTTCAAAAGAGTCGGTGACGCCGTCATCCACGGCGTCGTGCGGTGGGACGGCGCAGCGTGGCGCTCGGTCAGCGGTGCAGCCGTGGATACGCTCGTGCAAAACGTCGAGGCGCTCGCGGTCGGGCCCGATGGAAGCCTCTATGCGGGCGGCAACTTTCTGACCGCAGCAGGGACGCGCGTGACGGGCGTCGGCCGGTGGACGGGCACGGCGTGGCAGATCCTTGGCGAGGGCGGCCCGCTCACTGGCCGCGCAATCGCACTCGCAGTCGGGGCCGACGGGACCGTGTACGCCGGCGGTCCTCTCCGGCTGAATGGCGCGGTGGTCAACGTCGCCCGCTGGAACGGCGCAACGTGGACCGCGCTCGGGCAGGGGACGAGCGTCGGCTCGGTGCGCAGTCTGCTCATTTCCCTTGACGGAGCGCTCGTCGCCGGAGGCTCCATCACACAGATCAGCGGTGTCGCGGCCAACGGCATCGCGCGATGGGACGGCGCGGCGTGGAGCCCGATCGGGGGCGGCGTCGACGGATACGTGAACGCCCTCGCGACGCTACCGGACGGACGCCTCGTCGCCGGAGGCGACTTCCAGACGGCGGGCGGCGTCGCCGCCCAGGGCCTCGCCGCGTGGGACGGGGCGGCGTGGCAGGCGGTCGGCGAGAGCATGGACGGCCGGGTTGCCGCGGTCGCCGTCGGACCCGACGGCCGGCTCGCGGTCGTCGGTGATTTCTCGCTCGCCGGCGACACGCCGGCCGACGCCGTCGCGCGGTGGGACGGTGCGGCCTGGGAGGGCTTTGGCAACACGACCGGCCAGGTCGGCGCCGCCGTCTCCGGGCCGGACGGGAGCGTCTACGTCGGCGGCTACCTCTCAACCGTTGCCGGCGTCGCCGTGCGCGGTGTCGCCCGGTGGGACGGCGCGGCGTGGAGCGCCCTCGGCGACGGTCCGCGAGCGAGCGTGTACAGCGCGATGGCGCTCGGGCCGGACGGCACGCTCTACATCGGGACCGACCGGAACCGGGTGCTCCGGTGGGACGGAACGGCGTGGAGCGAGGTCGGCCCCGGCCTCCCGACGGGCCTCAACGAACTCTACTCCATGACGGTCGGCTCGGACGGCCTGCTGTACATCGGCGGGAGGCGGTACGATGATGGAGAAGGAATCAGGCGGTGGAACGGGGCCGCGTGGGAGTCGGTCGGCGCCGGGCTGCTCGGCAATGTGTGGAGCCTCGCCGTCGGGCCGGACGGCCAGCTCTACGCCGGCGGAGAGTTTATCCAGACCGTGAGCGGCGCCCCACCGGCGTCGGTCGCGCGGTGGGACGGGACGGCGTGGACCATCATCGGCGCCGTCACCCCAGGCTACGAAGTCCCCGTGAACGCCCTCGCCTTCACGCCGAATGGCGACCTCTACGCCGGGGGCTACTTCGAGGTCATGAACGGCGTCCCGCTCCGCAACCTCGCCCGGTGGGACGGCACGGCATGGTTCGAGGTCGGAGGATCCACCGGCGTCCCGGGGGAGGTGTTCACTCTGCTGCCCACTGCCGACGGCGGCCTGTACGTCGGCGGCAACTTCGAGGCGCTCACCCGGTGGGACGGCATGGCGTGGACATCCGTTGGCCCCTTCAGCCCGTATGACTATGTCTTCGGTCTCGCCCGGGACCGGGACGGCGATCTGCTGATCGGCGGCTTTTTCCAGAGCGCGGGCGGTGTCGCCTCGCCCAACGTGGTGCTGTACACGCCCGCCCCCGTCGCCTCGGAGCCCGCCGCCGGGCCCGCCGAGGCCCTCGCGCTGAGCGTCGCGCCCAACCCGGCCCGCGGCGCGGCCACCGCCACCGTGACGCACGCCGCGGGGCCGGTCACCGTCGAGATCCTCGACGCGCTCGGCCGCCGCGTCGCCCACGTCGCTGCCGAGGGCGCCGCCGAGACGCACACGCTCGCCCTCCCCGTCGGCCGCCTCGCGCCCGGCGCCTACGTCGTGCGCGCCGTCGCCGGCGGCGCAGCCGCCTCGCGGCCCCTCGTCGTCGTGCGCTGACGCCGGCCGGCGTGTCATGCCCGCAGAGAGCCGTGTATCGCTCGCGGCACGCCGTGTTATGCCCACCGGATACCGTGTAGTGCCCGCCGGACCCTGTGTAATGCCGGCGCGGCGCCGTGTAATGCCCACTCGGTGCCGTGTAATGCCCGCCGCGTGTCTACCCTGCACCGTCCCTTCACCAACCTCCCCGAGACAGCCCCATTGAAAGACACCCTCCGCCCGCGCCTCGCCATGCTCAACGCCGTGCTCGCCCACGCCGACGAGCACCCCGACCTCTGGGCCGCCAGCGTCCCCATCGCCCGCAACGTCGCCGCCGTCCGCGCCGGCCGCGACGAGATGGACCGCGCCGCGACCGTGCAGGCCGCCAGCGACTCTGAAGGCCTCACCGCGAACAAGCGCGCCGCCCGCGAGGCCGCCGTCCTCCTCCTCGCCAGCCTCTCGGACGTCGCCGAGGGCTACGCCGTCGAAATCGGCGATGCCGACTTCGAAGCCGCCGTCGGTTACAGCCCCTCCGAGTGGCGCCGGATGCCCGAAGCCGACTTCTTCCCCCTCGCCGACGCCGCCCTCGACCGCATCGACGCCGCCCTCGACGCCCTCGACGAGTACGAGGTGACCAAGCAGGACCTCGCCGACGCCCGCGCCGCCCTCGACGCCGCCCGCCCCCTCACCGCCACCCGCGACAACGTCGAAGCCGACTTCGGGGT
>DASWMO010000171.1:0-13027 GCA_036399715.1 Rubricoccaceae bacterium | reverse complement strand
TGGCCGATCGCGCGCTTCCACTCGGGCACGCACTCGATCGCGCTCGGCGGGGCGACCACCGGCGCGGCGTCGTGGACGCAGTCCGAGGTCGTCCGCAACTGGGTCGACAAGGTCGCGGCCAACACGTCGTTCTCGGCGCGGGCCTGGGTCTACACCGAGGGCGTCAACGTCAACCCGACGTCGGACGCGGGCAAGTACCAGATGGTGCTCACGTTCCGCAACGCGGCCGGTGCGGTCATCGGCGGCGGCGACCTCGTGACCGACGTGCCGCAGACGGCGTCGGGCACGAACGGCTGGGTGCAGATGCAGTCGCAGAGCGTGGCGCTGCCGGAGGACGCGGTCTCGGTCACGGCGGTCGTGCGGCGCGGGGCGTCGGCGACGGGCACGGTGTGGTTCGACGACTTCGCGTTCATCAAGGACGACAACAACACGCTGACGAGCTGGCACGGGAGCAACGTCGACCTCTCGGGCGAGTGGTACACGTACTGGCCGGGCTTCGACAGCTCGGTGGCCACGCCGGGCTGGGTCGTGGGCAAGACGGTGGCCCAGCAGCACACGGGCGCGGCGTCGCTGCGTGTGCAGCGGCTCGGCGCGCCGTCGACGACGAGCCCCGAGGAGGCCGTCGCCATCTCGCCACGCATCCCGGTGACCGTTGGTCAGCCGATGCTCATCTCGTACTGGCTGAAGACAGAGGGTCACCTGAACCCGTCGGCGATCGGCACGGGCGAGAGCAGCGCGACGACGGACAACAACGTCGGCATCGTGGCGATCTCGTACGACCGCCTCGTCGGCGGCCGCAACGGCTACGGCGAGCTCGGCGGGGACGACATCCGGCTCAACGGCGCGTACAACCCGCGCGTGATCCCCCTGCTGCCGCAGCAGGCCGACAACGGCTGGACCAACTACGCCTTCGTGGTGTATCCGCGCCCGAACGCGGTCGCGATGGAGACCCGTCTGCGCTACTACCACCAGTTCAGCGGCACGACGTACTGGGACGACATCGCGCTGACGAACATCTCGGGCGCGAACCTCTTCAACCCGGTCGCGGGCGAAGACGCGCCGGCACCGGGTGCGCCCGGCGCCTCGGCCCAGCAGTGGTTCCGCGCCAACCAGCCGAACCCGTTTGCGGACCAGACCGAGATCCGGTTTGCGCTCCCACAGGCCGAGGCCGTCACGCTTGAGGTGTACGACCTGCTCGGCCGTCGCGTGGCGCTCCTCGCCGACGACGCGCAGATGCAGAGCGGTGAGCAGACGGTCGCCTTCGAGCGCGGTCAGCTGCCGAGCGGCACCTACCTCGTCGTCCTCCGGACGCCCTCGCACTCCGAGGCGCGTCAGATCACGGTCGTCCGCTAGCCGGACGTCCTCTCCGTGCCCGGCACCACACGGGCACTCGGCCGGCCGGCCGCCTCTCCCTGCGAGAGGCGGCCGGCGGCCTCTCCGGCCGTTCCCAGCCTCCCTCTCGGTGATGACCGCATTCCGCTCGATCGGCCTCATCGTCGCGCTCGCCGCGCTCTCTGCGACGGCCGCGCACGCTCAGACTGGCAAGATTGCCGGCCGCGTCGTCGACGCCGCGACGCAGGAGCCGATCATCGGCGCCACCGTCTCCGTCGTCGGCACGAGCAGCGGCGCCGCGACCGACATCGACGGCTACTACGCCGTCCTCGGCGTCCGTCCCGGCACGGTCTCCGTACGCGCGTCATACCTCGGCTATGCCGCCCAGACTGTCGAGGGCGTCCGCGTCCAGATCGACCAGACGGCGACGCTCGACGTCGCCCTCGCGTCCGAGGACGTCTCCAGCGGCGAGGTCGTCATCCAGGCGGACCGCCCCATCGTCCAGCGCGACCTCACCTCGACTCAGACGTCCGTCTCGGCCGAGGAACTCGCCGCGCTCCCCGTCCAGTCCTTCCAGGACGTCGTCAACCTGCAGGCCGGCGTCGTCGAGGGCCACTTCCGCGGCGGCCGCACGGGCGAGGTCGCCTACCTCGTTGACGGCGTGCCTGTCAACGACGTCTACGACCAGTCGTTCGCGTTCCAGGTCGAGAACCAGGCCATCCAGGAGGTGCAGGTCATCTCCGGCACGTTCAACGCCGAGTACGGGCAGGCCCAGTCCGGCGTCGTCAACATCGTCACCCGCGACGGCGGCGAGCGCTACGAGGCCAGCCTGAGCGCCTACGGCGGCGACTACGGCACGAGCCGCACCGACCTGTTCGAGCGCCCGGGGACCTTCTCGCCGCTCGCCAACGCCGAGGTCAACGGCTCGATCAGCGGGCCCGTGCCCGGGCTGGGCTCGCGGCTGACCTTCTTCGCCTCCGGCCGTACGGTCCGCAACGACGGCTACCTCTTCGGCCGCCAGGTCGTCTCGCCGACCTACGCCACGGCCGGCGACCGCATCCCGGTGCTCTTTGACGGGCGGACGGTCTTCGTGCCCGGCCTCGGCGACAGCACGCTCGCGGGCCTCAACGGCTCCGAGCAGACCACGGCGCAGCTCAAGCTCACCGCGCGCGTGCCCTACGGCCGCCTCTCGCTCAACGGCCTCCTCCAGAGCGACCAGGGCCGCAACTACGACCACCTCTTCCGCTACAACCCCGCCGGCCAGACGACCGTCTATGGCCGCTCGACGTCGCTCATCGGCACCTACACGGCCCTCGTCTCGGCCAACACGTTCATCGACGTCAAGGCCGCGACGTTCGCCAACGGCGTCGACGAGTACGTCTACGAGGACCCGCTCGACGCGCGCTACACGCTGGACTCGGCCCTGCGCGAGCTCAGCCCGCAGCTCAGCTTTTATCTCGGCGGCGTCCGCAACACGTACTTCACCCGCGACACCCGGACGACGCTCGGCCGCATCGACGTCACGAGCCAGGTCACGCGGCGGCACCTCGTCAAGGGCGGGATCGAGTTCAAGCGCCACGCGCTCGACCTCAACTCGTTCAACGTCCTCAACAACGCCTCGACGGGCTTCGTGCCCGCCATTCCCGAGTCGGGCACGCCCGCCCACGTCCAGTATGCGCAGCGCCCCATCGAGGGCTCGGCCTACCTCCAGGACAAGCTCGAGTTCGACTACCTCGTCGTCAACGTCGGCCTCCGGGCAGACTACTTCGACGCCCGCGCACTCGTCCCGAGCGACTTCACGCTCCCGACGACCGGCGAGCGCGTCGCGACGACTGCCAAGGTGCAGTTCTCGCCCCGACTCGGGCTGGCGTACCCCATCGGCGAGAGGGGCGTGGTCCATGTCGCCTACGGGCACTTTTTCCAGCTGCCGCCCTTCGACAACCTCTTTACGAACCCGGACTACATCTACGACCCCGAGAGCGGCCGCGAGCGGCCGTTCGGCTACGCCGACCTGGAGCCCCAGCAGACGGTCGCTTACGAGATCGGCCTCCAGCAGGCGCTCTCCGCCGACATCGGGCTCGACGTGACGGTCTACTACAAGGACATCCGCAACCTGCTCGGCATCCGGTTCGAGGAGATCGCCCCCGGCGTCGGCGAGAACTTCCAGCTCTCGCGCTACGGCCGCTTCACCAACCGCGCCTACGGCAACGTCCGCGGCCTGATCCTCGCCTTCGAGCGCCGCGCCCGGACCGGCGCCGCCGGCCGCGCCGGCCTCGGCCTCAACGTGGACTACACGTTCCAGATCGCCGAGGGCAGCGAATCAGACCCCCGCGACGTGTTTCTGGTCGAGGGCGCCGCCGACGGCAACGTGCCCGCGACGCAGCTCAACCCGCTCGACTGGGACCGCCGCCACCAGCTCAACGTCCGCGTCGGCGTCGGCGAGGCGGACCGCGCCTTCGGCCTC
This sequence comes from Rubricoccaceae bacterium, assembly GCA_036399715.1. Lineage (GTDB taxonomy): Bacteria > Bacteroidota > Rhodothermia > Rhodothermales > Rubricoccaceae > DASVSE01. The sequence continues at coordinate 9,231 of DASWMO010000171.1, read as the reverse complement.
ATCAGCCTCGTCGGGCGCCTCGGCTCGGGCCTGCCGTACACGCCCTCGCAGCGCGGCGAGCCTACGGCAGCCGTCAACTCGGCCCGCCGCCCGCCCGTCGCCTCCGTCGACCTCTTCGCGACGCGGCAGGTCCGCGTGGGCAGCCTCCGGCCGGGCCTCTTCCTGCGCGTCTACAACCTCTTCGACGCGGCCAACCTGACCAACGTCTACTCAGACACCGGGCTGGCCACGCCGAACCTCCAGGCCTACTCTGCGGCCCCGGCGGGCCTCAACACGCGCGACGAGTATCTGCTCCGGCCGGACTTCTACGCCGCGCCGCGCCAGGTCCAGTTCGGCGCCTCGGTCAACTTCTGAGATGCGGCACGGGGCCCCGGGCAGCCGGAGCAGGTCCCGAACCCCACCCCCTGTATCCGAACCGGTTTATGATTCGCCTCTCAGCCCTCGCCCTCCTCGCCGTCTGTGCCGTCGTAGCGGCTACGGTGCCGGCTGCGCTCGCGCAACGCGTGCCGGACCCCAACCCCGGTAACCCGCAGCTCACGCAGTGGGGCATCATGGACGGCAACCGCGTCCGCACGCTCTACGCCAACCACGGCGAGATCGCGCGCTACCCGGACCAGCCGTCGGCCGAGTGGCCCAAAGGCTCGGGGCACTCCTACATCGACGGCATCGCCTTCGTCGTCTCGGCGGCGACCCGTAACGAGGCCGGCCAGGTGATCTACCCGATGTCGACGAACTACCGCGAGGACATCGACCGCGACCCGACGACGCAGGTCCCGTGGGGCTGGGCGCCCGTGCCGGGCTACTCCAACCCGCGCCAGGCCAGCCCCGCCCGCTCCGACGACGACCGCACGTGGCCGAGCGTCTGGCCCGACCGGCCGCTCGACTGGGCCGGCCAGTGGAACGGCCTCTTCGGCCGCGGGGTCACCAATGCCGACGTCGAGACGTACTTCGTCATGGACGACGCCAACGATCCCGAGTGGACGCTGCCGCCCAACCGCTTCTTCCCGTGCCCCGGCCAGCCCGCGCGCGGCGGCCTCGGCCTCGAAGTCGCCGTGCGTGGCCTCCAGTGGAATCACCCGCTCGCCCAGGACGTCATCTTCTGGGTCTACGAGATCACCAACGAGTGCGGCCAGGACTACGACGACGTGGTGTTCGCGCAGTACCTCGACTGGGGCATCGGCGGCACGGACGACTCGGGCGATGACGAGGGCGCCTACAACACCCGTCTGGACCTCGCCTTCGCCTACGACGCCGACGGCATCGGCTCGCCCGGCGCGTTCACGCCCGTCGGCACGGCCGGCTACGCCTTCCTGGAGTCCCCGGGCAACAGCACCGACGCAGTCGACAACGACGAGGACGGCATCACGAACGAGACCCGCAACTCGGGCCCCGGCACGCTCATCGAGGGCGAGGCCGCCATCCGCGCCGCCGTCGCCGCCCGCTACGACGTCGCGCGGTTCGAGACCTTCTACGGCAGCCTCGACAACACCGCCGCCATCCGCGCCGGGCGCTGGTGGACCGGCGACGAGAACCTCAACTGGCAGCAGTTCACGGACCTCGATGGCGACGGCCAGTTCACGACCGGCGAGCCGCTCAACGACGACGTCGGCGAGGACGGGCTCGGGCCGCAGGCCGCGAACTACCCCGGCCGCGACATCGGCGAGGGCGACGGACGCCCGACCGCCGGCGAGCCGGGCTTCGACGCGCTCGATAAGGACGAGTCCGACCAGATCGGACTGACGGGCTTCCGGATCTTCAACGTCCACGACTTCGAGCTCGAAGACGACGCGCAGGACTACAACATTTTCCGCGAGGCGCTCCCACCGATCGACGTCGTCCTCGAAGGCGGCCGCAACCTCGGCATGTTCTTCGCCTCGGGGCCCTTCCCGCTGCGCGCCGGCCAGACGGAGCGCTTCTCGATGGCGCTCATCTTCGCCGACAAGGACTTCTCGGACCCCCGCCAGATCGACAACTCGTCGCTCGCGCGCAAGAAGCAGACCGTCCAGCAGATCTACAACGCCAACTACCAGTTCGCGCGCCCGCCGGACAAGCCGACGCTCCGCGCCACGCCCGGCAACGGCGAGGTCACGCTCTCGTGGGACGCGCGCGCCGAGCAGAGCTACGACCCGTTCCTGCGCGAGTTCGACTTCGAGGGCTACATGATCTACCGGAGCACGGAGCCCAACTTCCGCGAGAACCTCCTCGTCACCGACGCCTACGGCAACCCGGTCTACCAGCGCCCGCTCGCCCAGTTCGACCTCGCCAACGGCAACCGCGGCCTCCACCCGGTCCCCGTCAACGGCGTCCAGTTCAACCTCGGGACCGACTCGGGCCTGCGCCACTCGTACGTCGACCGCGACGTCGTCAACGGGCAGACGTACTACTACGCGCTCGTCGCCTACGACCGCGGCCTGATTACCCGCAACCCCGACGGAAGCTTCCCCACGACGCCCGACGGGCAGGTCGACGGCCTCTCGCCCTCAATCACCACGGCCGTCATCAACAACGACCTCTCGGGCAACGTCGCCGTGGACATCAACACGGCCGAGGTGACGCCCCGCGCGCCGGCCGCGGGCTATGTCGCGCCCGAGGTGGCCAACTACGTCGCCGACGTCCACGGCACGGCCGCCATCGAACTCGCGATCGTCGCCCCGACGGCCCTCCGCGCCGAGGGCCGCTACCGGCTCCAGTTCGTCAACCCGGACCCGTTCGACACCAACCTCACGCCGACCTACGAGCTTATCGACACGGCGACCAACACGACGATCGAGACCGGGACCATCCGGCCCGGCCTCAACGAACTGCCGCTCACGGACGGCTTCGCGATCACGATCGACGCCCCGGCGGAGATCGTCGTCCCCGACACGTCCGTCACGTTTACGGCCGGCGACGGCGGCACCTACGTCCCGGTCGTCCTGCCGGGGACGGCCTCGCCTATCGTCGCGCCGAGCCGCTACGTGCCCTTCCCGTACGACTTCGAGATCCGCTGGGCCCCGGCCGGCACGACGCCACAGACGAGCCTCTCGCTCGCCTTCGGGCAGATCCCGGTTGCGCTCCCGTTCGAGGTCTACAACACGACGCTTGGGCGCCGCCAAGAAGTCCTCCTCATCGAGGACAACCCGGACCTGCGCAACCAGCGGTGGGACCCCGGCGACCTGATCATTCTCGTCGACGGCGTCACGCCAGGGACGACCCCGACGCCGGGGGCCAACTGGCGCGCCGGCTGGGCCATCCGCCTCCTCCCGCCCGACGCCGGCGTGCCACTGCGTGCGCCCGCCCCCGGCGCCGTCCTCTCGTTCGGGCCGACCAAGCCCTTCGCGACGGGCGACTACGTCGAGTTCGCGTTCACCGCGCCCGGCTTCGACGCCGAGACGGCGCGCGCGGGGCTCGGCGAGGTCTACGTCGTCCCCAACCCGTACGTCGCGACGAGCCTCTTCGAGGCCGCCAACCCGTACCTCGTCGGGCGCGGCGAGCGCGAGATCGTCTTCATGGGCCTCCCGCCGCAGTGCACGATCCGGATCTACACCGTCACCGGCGACCTCGTGCAGACGCTCACCCACGACTCGACCGTCGACGACGGGCAGGAGCCGTGGAATCTGGTCTCCCGCGACGGCATGGACGTCGCCTACGGGGTCTACCTCTTCCACGTCGACGCCCCCGGCGTCGGCACGTCCGTGGGGCGCTTCGCCCTCATCAAGTAGCCCCATGAAAGCACTCCTCCTCGTGGCGCTCGGCGTGGGGCTCGCCGCTCCCGGCGCGGCTGCCCAGTCGGTCTCCCGCTCCGGCACGACCGCCGGCGCCTTTCTCCAGATGGGCGTCGGACCGCGTGCGGAGGCCCTCGGCGGCGCCGTCACAGCGGGCGTCTCGGACGCGACGGCCCTCTACTGGAACCCCGCCGGGCTCGCCCAGATGACCACCGGCGAGGCCGTCTCGGCGCACTCCGACCGCTTCGGCGACCTCAGCCACGACTACATCGGCGTCGCCGTGCCGCTGTGGGGTGGCGTCGCCGGCGCCTCGGTGACGCGCCTCGGCGTGCCGGCGCAGGAGGTCCGGACCGAACTCGACCAGGACGGCACGGGCGAAACCTTCGACGCGTCCAGCCTCGCGCTCGGGGTCACGTACGGCCGCGCCATCACGGACCGGTTCGCGCTCGGCGGGACCGTGAAGCTCATCCAGGAGCGCATCTGGCACTCGTCCGCCTCGGCCGTCGCCGTCGACATCGGGACGCAGTTCCGGACCGACTTTTTCGGCGGGCTCACCATCGGCGCGCAGCTCTCCAACTTCGGGACGGACATGCGCCTCGACGGCCGCGACCTCCGGACGAGCGTCGACCCGGCGCCGTCGCAGGACGGCAACAACGGCCAGATCCCGGCCGACTACGCCCTCGACGCGTGGAGCCTGCCGCTCGATTTCAAGCTCGGCGTCGTCGCGCGGCCGGTCCGCTCGGCGCTCAACCAGCTCACCATCGCGGTCGACGCGCTCCACCCGTCGACGAACTACGAGAGCCTCAACGTGGGCGCCGAGTACGGCTTCCGCGACAGGTTCTTCCTGCGCGGCGGCTTCCAGGGCCTCTTCCTCGAAGAGGCCGAGGGTGGCCTGTCGCTGGGCGTCGGCGTGCACCAGCCGCTGCCGTACCCCGACGGGATGGCCAAGCTGGACGTCGCCTACCGCGACGCCGGCCGCCTCGGGCGCGTCCAGACCATCGGCCTCAGCATCACCTTCTGACGTGCGCCTCGTCTCGCTCAGGTCCGGGTTCACCCGGCTGCTCGCCCTAATCGCCTCGGGCGCCCTCGCGGCGTGCGGCGGAGGTGAGCGCACGGCCGAGGCAGGCCCGGGGCCTGTCCGCCTCGTCTACTGGACGAGCCAGAACCCGCAGGAACGGACCGTCGCCGACACGCTCACAGCCCGCTGGAACCGGACCCACCCGGACATCCAGGTGACCGTCCAGCCGATCCCCGCTGGCCAGTCGTCCGAGGAGGTCATCCTCGCCTCCATCGTCGCCGGCACGACGCCCGACATCTGCTCCAACATCTGGCCGGGCGTGCTCCACGACCTCGTCCGCGCCCACGGCGTCGTCCCGCTGGACGATATGCCGGGCTTCGACAGCCTCATGACGTCGAGGGTGCCGCCCGAACTGGCCGAGCGCTTCCGGTCGCCGGACGGCCACTTCTACCAGCTCCCGTGGAAGACCAACCCGATCCTGATGATGGTCAACCCGGCGATGCTCCGCGCGGCCGGCGTCGCGCACATTCCGCGGACGTACTCCGAGTACCTCGTCGCCGCCGCCCGCGTCACGGCCGACACCGACGGCGACGGCCGGACCGACCGCTGGATGGGCGCCCGCGACATCCGCCCGATCTGGTGGCAGCGGACCTTCGACGTGTTCCCGCTCTACATCGCCGCCTCGGGCGGCAAGACCCTCTTCGACGAGTCGGGCGCACTCGCCATCGACACGACGGCCATGACCAGTGTGCTGGGCTTTTTCCAGACGCTCTACGTCCGCGGCCAGTACCCCCGCTCGACGCTCCAGGGCAACGCCTTCGCGCAGCAGCGCATCGCGACCGAGTTCACGGGCCCGTGGACCGTCGGCTGGCTGAGTGAGAACGCGCCCGAGGTACCCGTGGACTTCGCGCCGATCCCGGTCCCGGACGCGATGCCGCGGAGCGCCTCGCCGCCTCCGACCTACGGCGACTACAAGAACATCGCCCTCTTCGCCACGACGCGGCACCCGCGCGAGGCATGGGCCTTCGCGCAGTTCCTCGTCTCGCCGGAGGCCGACCGCCTCCTCATCGAGACGACGCGCCAGATCCCGATTCGCACGGGCCTCCTCACCGACCCTCTTCTGGCACCGTTCTTTACGGCCAACCCGACCATGCGCCGCTTCGCCGAGCAGGCCGTCGCCACGCGCGGCGTCGACGCCGTGCCGAACCTGCCCGAGACGCTCGACGCAGTCGCGCTGGGGTATGAGCGCGCGGTCTACGGCGTCGAGACGCCGCGCGAGGCCGTCGCAAGCATCACGGACCGCATCGGCGTTCTTCAGGCGTGGGCCCGCTGATGGAAACGATTGAAACCCTCGTTCCCGTCGCGCAGCCCGCGACCGACCGGCCGGCCGTGCCCGCGCGTGCCGTGGCTCCGCCCGTGCCGCGGCGCGCGCGCTCGAACTGGCGCGGGGTCGCCTTCGCCGCGCCGTACCTCGCGCACCTCGCGCTCTTTTTCGGGTACCCGCTCGCCTTCGCCATCGTCCTCATCTTCCATCGGTGGGACGTGGTGACGCCGATGGAGTGGATCGGGACGGGCAACCTCGTCCGCCTCGTGCACGACGACCTCTTCGCGCGCGCGATGCTCAACACGGGGGTCTTTCTCGCGCTCCACATCCCGCTCCAGATCGGCGTCGCGCTCCTGTTCGCCGAGCTGCTCAACGGCAAGCTCCGCGGGCGTGGCTTTTTCCGGACGGTCTACTTTCTGCCCGTCGTCGTGTCGGGCGTCGTGGTGACGATCCTGTTCCAGCAGCTCTTCGCGTTCGATGGCGGGTACGTCAACGGCGTCATCGCGGCCCTCGGCGGGAAGGCCGTGCCGTGGCTCGTCTCTCCCGCCTGGGCGATGCCGTCCATCGCGCTCGTCGCAACGTGGAAGAACGTCGGGCTGTACGTGCTGCTCTTTCTGGCGGGCTTGCAGAACGTCCCGCCGGAGCTGTACGAGGCGGCCGACGTCGAGGGCGCGACGCGGTGGCAGCGGTGGCGCCACATCACGCTGCCGATGCTCAACCCGATGCTCGTGACCGTCGTGGTGCTGTCCACGATCGGCGGGTTCTCGCTCTTCGTCGAGCCGTACGTGCTGACCGGCGGCGGGCCGCTCGGGAGCACGCTCTCGGGCCTGCTCTACATCTACAACCAGGCGTTCTACTTCAACCACATGGGCTACGCGGCGACGCTCGGGCTAGCGTTCGCGCTCCTCATCTTCGCCGTCGTCCTGGTCCAGCGCCGCGTGGTCGAAACCGATGTCTCCTAGCCCCGGCCTCCGGAAAGCGGTTGCATACGCCGTCCTCTCGGTCGGGGCGGTCGTGTTCGCGTACCCGTTCGTGTGGATGGCGCTCGCGACGTTCAAGCCCGAGGCCGAGATCGCGGCCCTCAACCCGTTCCCGAGCACGTGGACGGTCGAGAGCTACCGCCTCGTCTTCGGGTCGGTCCCGCTCGGGCGCGCGTTCCTCAACTCGGTCCTCGTGACGGGTTGCGTGACGGCCCTCGCGCTCGTGTTCGGGTCGCTCGCCGCGTACGGCCTGTCGCGCCTCGAATGGCACGGCCGCGACACGGCGTTCTCGGTCATCCTGTTCACGATGATGGTCCCGTTCCTCGTCCTCCTCATCCCGCTCTACACCCTCGTCGTGGGCTTCGGGTGGGCGGACAGCTACGCCGGGCTCGTCGTGCCGTTCATGATGAACGCGACGGCCGTGCTGATCCTCCGGCAGCACTTTGTGACGCTGCCCCAGAGCCTCGTCGACGCCGCCCGCATCGACGGCGCCGGCGAGCTGCGGATCCTGTTCGGGATCGTGTGGCCGGCGAGCGTGCCCGCTCTCGTCACGGCCGGCATCCTCGTCTTTATCGGGAGCTGGAACGAGGTCCTGTGGCCGCTCATGGTCGTCCGCCAGACGGACATGATGACGATGCCGCAGACCGTCGCCCTGTTCGCTGTCGGCGGCGGGGCCGAGGGGCGCCTCGGGCCGCAACTCGCGGCGGCGCTCCTGCTCGCCGTCCCGATCATTCTGGCCTACCTCGTCTTCCAGCGGAAGTTTGTCGAAAGCCTGGCCACTAGCGGACTCAAGGGATAAATGCACGCTGTCTCACGCCCGATGTCGGCCACGAGCCGCCCCGCCCGCCGCCGATCTGCGCTCGTCGCGCTCGTCACTGCGGCGCTCTTGGCTGGCTGCGCCGCGTCCCGACCCGACGCGTCTCCGCCGCCTAGCCGCACGACGGCCACCCCGGCCAGCGCCGCCTCGGCGGGAACGGTTGCAGATCCCGCCGCGGTCGGCTTCAACCTCGCCCATCTCGACTTTCTCGGCGAGGACGTGGTCCTCGCGGGCGACACGCTCCGGTTCGTCCACATCTACTCGGAGGCGCCCGACTGGCATTTCGTCGGTGACGCCGACGAGGGGCTGGCGTGCGTCGACGACGCGGCCCGCGCGGCCGTCGTGTACCTCCGCCACTTCGAGACAACCGGCAGCGAGCGCTCGCTGCGGACGGCCGTGAAGCTGCTCCGGTTCGTCCGCCACCAGCAGGCGCCGACGGGCCTGTTCTACAACTTCGTCTGGGACCGCACGCTGCGGCCCAATACCGACTTCCGGACATCCGTCGCGACCGACGTCTCGTGGTGGACCGCCCGCGCCGTCTGGGCGCTCGGGACGGGCGCCCGCGTCCTCGCTGCGGCGGATCCCGACGAGGCGGCGGCGAGCCTCGCGGCCGTCCGCCGCGTCGAGCCGCACCTCGATGCTCTCCTTGCCCGCGACGGCGAGACGGCGCTCGAAGGCGGCCGCCCGTTCCCGCAGTGGCTCGTCGCCCGGACCGGCGCCGACGCGACGTCCGAGCTTCTCCTCGGCCTCGTGGACGTCGAACGCGCCGCGCCGACAGTCGCGGGCACGCGCCGCGCGCAGCGCTTCGCCGACGGCCTCGCGCGGCTCCGCTTCGGCAGCCTCGCCGCGAGCCCGTGGGGCGGCCACGCGTCGTGGTCCGGCGGCTGGCACGGCTGGGGCAACTCGCAGACGATGGCTCTCGCAGCCGGGGCGCGGGCCGGCGTGCTGCCGCCGAGCGCCCTCGCGAGCGCCGCCGCCGAGGCGGAGACGCTCTACGCGCACCTGCTCGTCGAGGGCTGGCTCCACGAGATCACGTACGAGACGAGCGCCGAGCGCCCCTTCGAGCAGATCGCCTATGACGTGCGGCCCGCCGCCGTCGGGCTCGCCCGCCTCTACGACGCGACCGGCGACGCCGACTACGCCGTGATGGCAGGCCTCGCCGCTGCCTGGTTCGTCGGCGACAACCCTGCCGGCATCGTCATGGCCGACCCCGCCTCGGGCCGCGGCTACGACGGCATCCTCTCGCCCGAGCGCATCAACCCCAACGCCGGCGCCGAGAGCACGGTCGAGGCGCAGATGACGCTGCTCGAAGTCGGCCGCCTCGCCGCCGCCGCCCCGTGGATGAACGCCCGCGGGTCGGCCCCGCAGTCCGCGACGGCTGGGGGCCG
>DASWMO010000170.1:0-13657 GCA_036399715.1 Rubricoccaceae bacterium | reverse complement strand
CGGGGCGGCGTCTCGGTGGGGTGGGGCGGCACCTGGGTGTGGGGGTAGGTTCTCGCTCCGCGACGCGGTGTTGGCCTACGGGGCGGCGCGTCGGTTTCGCCGTCATGCCTCGACCCTCCCGATATGCGCGCGTCTGTGCTTCTCGCCCTGTTTCTGCTCGCGTCGTCGAGTTCTGCCCAGACGGTGTGGCCGCGCGGCGGCGAGCGAGGGGCCGTGTTTGCCTCGGTGGGCTACCTCCGGAGCGACGGGCTCCTGGGCTTCGGCAGGGGGGCTGGCCTCGCGGTGCTGACGGCGCGGCTCGGGGGAGAGGCCGTGGTCGTGCGCCGGGCCGGGGCGGGCGAGAGGCCGGGGCTGACGGGGACGCTCGGGCTCGCGCTTCAGGCGGCGGATAGCCGCAATCTCAACCCCTCGTTCGGAAGCGGCTTCCGGCCGCAGAGCGCGGAGGTCTATGGCCGGCTCGCTGGTCCGCTGGGGCGGGCAGATGTTGCGGCGACGGTGGGCTACGTGCTCGACCTCGGGCCGGGGTTTCCGGATGCGAGCGACGAGGATGGCTCGTTCTTCGCCCCCAACAGCGACACACAGGACGCGGCCCGCCTCGGGTTGGACGCGTCGGTGCCGGCCGGCGGGGGGCGAGTCGGGGCGGGCGTGGAGGGCGTGCTGACGTTCCCGAAGACCTTCACGTACCTCGCGACGGACGAGAACGGAACGCCTCTGGGGGTAGCCGAGGGCGAGTTCGACGACGGGGACTTTCTGTTGGCCTATGTCGGCGCAGCCGTGCCGGTGTCCTCATCCGTGGAGGTCGGGTTGCAGATCGTCGGGATGCGGCGCGACACGCAAGAGTTCGGGCTGGACGCGAACGGCGAGAGGATCCGGTATGCGCGGAACGTGGTGAGCCTGGTCCCGCACGTCCGGTTTGCGCGGACGGGGTCGCCGCTGTCGGTGTCGGTCGTCGGTGAGGCGCCGGGGGGGCAGTTCGGCGAGCACGGCCGGTACGGGGTGACGGTGCTGGGCACGAGCGAGCCGCGCGTGCGGCTTCCGCTGACGGTCGGGGTGCGCTACGGGTTGTAGGTCGGCGGGGGCTGTCGGATGGCGTCGTGTGTGCCAGACGGTTTCTGAGAACCGGGCGCGCTCGGGCGGCTATCACGAGGCCCATGCCCTGCTCTGATGCTCTGTTCTGTGATGTGTTGCCGGGCGCTCGCCCTCGCCGTGGTGTCGGTCGCGTCGGTCGCGGCGCAGACCCCGGACTCGGCGGCAGTGCCGGTGCGCAACATCTTTGGCGGGATCGAGGGGCGGCAGCCGCTGGACGCGCGGGCGCTGTTCGTGGGCAACGTGGCGGCGCAGTCGGTGCTGGCGGCGGGGCGGGGGCTGGCCGAGGGCGTGCCGGCGCGGCGGCTGCCGGGGGTCGCGCTGGGCGGGGCGGCGGCGGGGGCGGGCTTTTACGCGGCGAAGCGGCTCGTCGGGGCGCAGCGGCCGTGGGCGGGGTTCGCGGTGGCATACGCGTCGGCGTCGCTGGCGGAGAACGTGGCCGAGGGCGGGCACGCGCTGTCGCACGTGCGGCTGGGGCTCGGGCCGATTGACGTGCGGATCGCGACGCCGTTTGCGCGCGAGGACGGGCGGCGGGTCGGGCCGGGGGCGGCGTTCGAGATCGAGCCGCTGAGCGTGGGCGCGGCGGTCGTGCTGCCGCTGCGCGGGTTTCGGCCGCGGGCGTGCCGCGCGGGCGTGTGCTACCGCGGGGCGGAGCCGGAGCGCGTGATGCGCGGCGGGCGCCGCTTCCGCCGCCTCGGGCGGACGGTCGGGCGCGTGGTGCGGACGTGGCCGCCGTTCGGCGCGCGGACCGAGGCGCATGAGGGCGTGCACGTGGTGCAGGCGCTGCAGCTTCAGGCGGCGACGCCGAGGGGGACGCTGCGGTCGGTTGCCGGGTGGACGTCGGGCGCGCCGGCCGTGCTGGACGTGCGGACGGACTGGTTCAGCCCGCTCGCCGCCGTCGCCGTGTTCTCGCTCGCGCCCTACGAGCGCGTCTGGTCCGAGCGCGAGGCGTTCACGTTCGCCGGCTCCGACTCGGCGCCGCCGGCCGCGCCCTGACCGGCAGGCGTCAGGTGGACTGGAGGCGGGCCCAGGCGATGAGGTCCGTCTGGGGCGGCGTGGCGCCGAGGCGCCGAAGCATCGCGGCGGCCTGTCCACGGGGGTACGTCGCGTGGTTGACGACGTGCGGCATCTGGACGCCGAGGGGCTCGGCGGAGGTCGTGCCGTTGAAGAGCGTGTACGGGAGCGGCGCGTCGAGGTCGGCGGGGCTCAGGCCGGCAAGCCAGGCGCGGCGCGTCTGCTCGACGGCGTCGAGGGCGGCGCGCAGGTCGGCGGGCGCCGGGGCCGCGATCCACGGCGGCGGGGCGGTCGGGGCGTCGCCGGTCCAGCGGCTGAGCCAGACCCATTCGCCGCCGGCGCTGTGCGCGAGGACGGCCTGGAGGGTCGGGAAGGAGCCGCCGAGGTCGCGCGTCCAGTCTGCCGCGGGGCGCGCCGCGGCGGCGCCGAGCATCGCCGCGTTGGCCCACTCGGTGTAGGCGAAGAGGTCCGGGATCGGGAGCATCGGTCAGCCGGTGAGAAGGACCTTGCCGATATGGCCCGGGGCGGTCGAGGCGCGAACGGCGTCGGCGATGTGGGCGAGGTCGAACGTCGCGTGGACGGGAAGCGTGAACACGCCGGCCGCCGCGTCCTCGGCGAGCGCGGAGAGGATCGGGAGGCTGATGCTCCGGGGCGTCTCGCGGAACCAGCGCGTGCGCCACACGCCGCGCACGGTCACGCCGCGGTACAGGAGCGCGCCGGCGTCGACCGGCAGCGGGGCGCGCCCGAGGGCGCCGTAGACGACGTGGGTCCCGCCGTCCCCGAGGGCCGAGAGCGCGAGGGCGCCCGCGGCACCCGCGACGGCGTCGAACACGGCGGCGGCCCCGCGCTCGCCCGTCGCGTCGCGGAGGGCCGCGCGCGCCTCGGGCGTGTCCACCTCGCCCACGACGACCGTCATCCTGAGCGCGCGGAGGTCGGCTTCATGCGCGCCTGAGCGGACGAGCGCGACGGGGCGCAGGCCGCGGCGGACGGCCATCTGGGCGACGAGGCGCGAGACGGTCGAGCCTCCCGCCGTCAGCACGAGGGCGTCGCCGGGTGCGAGTGTGGGCGCGGCGTCCAGCAGCAGGCGCGCTGTGAGCGGGTTGACGAACAGCTGCGCCGCCGCCTCGTCCGTGAGGCCGTCCGGGACGGCGAGCGCGTCCTCGGCCGGCACGACGACCGACTCTTGCCACGTCGGCGCGTCGCCGAGCTTGACGACGCGCTGCCCGACCGCAAGGCCCGCGACGCCCTCGCCGAGCGCCTCGACGTATCCCGCGCCCTCGTTCCCGCCGACAGCCGGCAGACTGCGGAGCAGGCCGTACGTGCCCGCGACGGCCGAGAGGTCGGCCGGGTTGACCGGGCGGTGCGTGAGTCGGATTCGGACCTCGCCAGGGCCGGGTTCAGGCGTCTCGACCGTGTCGACCTGGAGCACGTCGGCCGGCGGGCCGTGGCGGTGGAAGCGGACGGCGCGCATCAGAGGACGGGGACGGCCTGCGGCTCGCCGTGCAGGGACGTGACGGGCGGCGAGGCGAGGCGGCTGTGAACGGATTTGACGGTTACGGATCCTTCGCCGACGGCTCCCGCGACGCGCTTCGTCGAGCCCGAACGGACGTCGCCGACGGCGAACACGCCGGGCTCGGAGGTCTCGAAGACGTCGGGCCGGTGCGTGCCCCAACGGTCGGGGTCGAGCCAGTCGGCGGGAATGCCGGAGCCCGTGCACACGAAGCCGTGCGCGTCGGTCGAGAGCGCGAGGCCGCCCGCCGCGCCGCGGAGCCACTCGGTGCACGGGTCCGCGCCGACAAAGACGAACAGCGCGGGCGTCGCGACGCGCTCGGTCGTGCCGGCCCGCGTGTCGGCGAGCGTCACGGCGGCGAGTGCCTCGTGGCCTGCGGGCCGGCCGTCGCCGTGGGCGGCGCGGACCTCGGTGAAGCGGTTTACCTCGATCCGCGGCGCGGCCTCGATGCGGGCGGTGAGGTAGTGGCTCATGCTTTTGCCGAGGTCGCCGCCGCGCAGCAGAAGGCGCACGTGCGCGAAACGCTCCGAGAGGAACATCGCCGCCTGCCCAGCCGAATTGCCCCCACCGACGACGACGGCTGTCGCGGCGTCGCAGGCGCGGGCCTCCATCTCGGTCGCGGCGTAGTACACGCCGGCGCCCTCGAAGCGCTCGATGTCTGGCACGGCGAGGCGGCGGTAGCGCGCGCCCGTCGCCACGACGACCGCCCGGCCGTGGATGCGGACGCCGTCGGCGAGTTCGACGGCGAAGCCTGCGCCGTCGCGGTGGAGGGCGGCAGCCTGGTGGGGCGTGACGAAGCGGGCGCCGAACTTGCGCGCCTGCACGGTCGCGCGGACCGCGAGGTTGGTGCCCGAGATGCCCGTCGGGAAGCCGAGGTAGTTCTCGATCCGGCTCGACGCGCCCGCCTGCCCGCCCGTGCCGATCTCGTCCACGACGACCGTCGAGAGGCCCTCGCTCGCACCGTAGACCGCCGCCGCGAGCCCCGCCGGACCAGCCCCGACGACGACGAGGTCGAACCGCTCGTCGTCCGTCGGCTCGGCCCCGATGCCGACCGCGCGAGCGAGGGCGAGGTTCGACGGGTTGTGCAAGACCGTCTGTGAGCCCCAGAACACGACGGGCCCGTCGAGCGCCTCAGCCGCGAGCCCGTGGGCAGCGAGCGCCGCGGCCGCCTCGGAGGGCGTGTTCTCGAAGTCCAGCCACCGTGCCGGGAGGTAGTTGCGGCGCACGAACTCTCCGAGGCGGACCGCGTCGGGGTCGCTCCGGGAGCCGACGAGCGTCAGCCCGGCCGAGCCGGCGGACGTGATCGCGCGCCGCGCGCCGAAGGCGGTCAGGACCGTACTCGCGAGGTCGGTGTCGCTCGCGAGCAGGGCTCGCAGCGTCTCCGCGGCGACGCGCAGGACGGTTCCGTCGGCTTCGACGCGGGCCGTCGCGAAGCCGACCTCGCCGAGCAGCAGGCCGGCGTCGCCCAGAAACTGCCCGGCCCGCGCTGGCTCGGGCAGCAGCCGGCGCGTGCACGCGGCATCTTGGTAGACCTGCACCTCGCCGGCGAGGACGACGAAAAAGTCGAAGCCGGCGTCGCCTTCACGGAACAGGAAGTCGCCGGACCGCACGCTCTCCTCAGTTCCAACGGCCCGCAGGCGCTCGGTCTGCTCGGGCGTGAGCGTGGGAAAAGCGTCGGAGGCGAGCATCGGTGGGAGTAGGGTGAAGGCTGGCGGAGAGGGCCGCCGTGAGTGCGGTCAGTTGCGAGCCTCGGGCCCGGGCACGCCGGGGCGACCCCGGCGGACACGCCGGGCGACGCGCGCGGCGACCGTCTGCGCGATGGCCGTCCCGAGCAGCAGCACGGCCGGGCCGAGCACAAACACGTTGACCATCATCGACCCGTAGCCGAGGGCCGCCGAGTCCCCGAGGCCGTCGGCGATGCTGCGGAGCGCGAGCAGAGCGGCGGCGGCCGAGACGCCGCCGAGGAAGGACACCGGCAGCGCCCACGCGGCTCGCCTGCGCAGCCGCCCGACGGCGATCCCGCCGAGCGCGCCGAAGACGGCCGTGACGACGAGGGCCGCGAGGAACGCGAGCCCGTGCAACAGGCGCCGCCCGGCCGGCTCGGGCGCACGCGCCGAGACGGCGAGCACGTCGCCGGGGAGGCCCGCGAACCGCCCGACGAGGCGCTCGCCCTCGGCGTCCGGCTCGGCGCGCAGCGGGAGCGACGCCGAGACGTTCCAGCCAGCCGGCGCGAGCACGGCCATGTCGAGCTGCCCGAAGCCCGCCCAGAGGCGCGCCGGGGCGAGGCTGTACGCCACCTGCCACGTCCGGTTGGGGTGGTCGCCGGCATCGAAGGAGCCCGCGCGGACGCGGTAGCGAACGCGGACGCGGTGCAGACCGGGGCCGATGTCGAGCACGAACCGCAGGCCGCGCGCGGCACCGACGTCAGCCTCATACGGGACCGTCTCGCCGTCGAACCCCGGCGCGGCCTCGATGCCGGTCCACAGTGCCGGCACGTCGAGTTGGGCGATGGCCTGTGCAGCAACGGGCCGCTCGTCCACCCACACCTGCCCGGCCTCGACGCCCGACCCGAGGGCGACGAACTCAATCGGCAGCCGCCGCGCTGCGCCGTCGTTGACGATGCCGTAGACGGCCTCGATGGTCGCGAAGCGCACGTCGCCCGCGCGGGCGCGCCCAAGCGGGCGGAGGTCGAGGGTCAGCGTCTCGCGGGCGATGCGGAGGCCAGCGAGGGCCGCGGCAGGCTCGCCGGCAGGTGTCCCGGGCTGGACCGGATTCGCCATGTTGGCCCACGCCGGCGCAGCGATGGCGAGCGCGATGGCGAGCGCAAGGAGGCTGCGGGCGCTCACTGGCCTGGAATCCGAGGAATGGCCTCGCCGGGCGCGCCCTCGCCCGGCGGAATCGGCCCGCAGAGGCGGTCCAGCCAGACCCGCACGTCCGGCAGGTCGAGGTCGACCGCCGCGACGGCGACCCGCGTCTCGACGGTCGCTGAGTCGGCGCGCGCCGCGTCCCACGTCTCGCCGACGGCCGGCGGGACGTAGCGGAAGACGAACGTCCCGACGAGCGCCGGCCCCTCGAACAGGCCCGCCTCGGCGACGGCCGGCACGGGCGCGACGGCCGGCGTGAGGATCGAGTAGCCGTGCTGGACGGTCCGCGCGGCGACGGTCGCGCAGCCGGGCCGGACGCGGTAGACCGCGTGCGCGTCCACGACGCCGGGGCCGCTGCCGCCGAAGACGCCCGCGACGGTCTGACGGACACGCCCGCAGCCGGGCATCACCGCGAGGGCCAGCAGGACGAACCCACCGAGGCGCCGCCGGGCTCGCGTTTTAGTAGACCGATCCATGTTCGCCCCGGATGAGGTAGGTGTCGCCCGAGGGCACGATGTCGAGCTCGACCCACGCCATGCCGGATCGCTCGCCGCCCGCCCCGCCCCCGAGGGCGTACTCGTAGTCGAAGCGGAGCGTCGCGGCGCCAGTCCCGGTGCTGGACGTCACGCGGACGGGTCCAGCGAGGCGGTACGTGCGGTCGGGGAAGCGCCGGAAGTAGGCGGCCTTGTCGTCGTAGACCGTCTGCGCGTCCACGCGGCCCATCGCGTAGTAGCGAACACTCGTCGCGTAGAGCCCGAGCGCGTCCGAGACAGAGTTGTTGGACTGCCGGGCGAGGTAGTCCTGCGCGAACGCCTCGTGGGCCGGCCGCGCAATCGGTGCGGGCCGCGCTGGCGGGGCCGGCGTCGGACGCGGGGCTGGCGTCGGACGCGGGGCGGGACGCGGGGCGCGGCGCGGCGGCGCTTCGAGGCCGTCCTCTGGCGCCGGACGCGGCTCGTCCACGTCGTCGTCGGTGTCGCGGTCGGGCGCGTCGTCGGTCTGCGGGCCCTCGTCCAGAGGCACCGTCTCGGGCGCGTCGTCCTCGATCACGGACGGCCGGAAGCCGTCGCCCTCGTCGGCGATGGCGCCGGGGGGGCGTTCCTCGCGCGTCGCCGGTGCCGCGGGAGTCTCGGCGCGGCCGTCGCCGCGGAGCAGGATCGCCGCGAGCACGACGACGAGCACGGCGAGCGGCGCGATCACGCCGGCGATCAGCAACTGCCGCTTGTCCATCGGGAACGGGGAAGGGGGAGCGCCGCGAGACGCGTCCTAGACGTGGCGCTCGGCGTGGTACGACGAGCGGACGAGCGGGCCGGACTCGACGTGGTCGATGCCGAGCGCCTCGCCGACGCGCTTGTACTCGCGGAACTCGTCCGGGTGCACGAACCGCTCGACGGGCAGGTGGTGGCGCGTGGGCTGGAGGTACTGCCCGATGGTCATCACGTCGATGCCCATCTCGGCAAAGTCCGCCATGAGCGCGTGGACCTCGGCCTCGGTCTCGCCGAGGCCGACCATGATGCCGGACTTGGTCCGGAGCCCGTGCTCGTCCTTGGCCATCTTCAGCACGTCGAGCGAGCGCCGGTAGTCGCCCTGCGGGCGGACGCGGCGGTAGAGGCTCGGGACCGTCTCGACGTTGTGGTTGAGGACCTCGGGGCGCGCCTCGAAGACCGTTTCCAGTGCCGGGCGGAGGCCACGCATGTCCGGGATGAGCACCTCGATGGTCGCGCCGAGACCGTGGATGCGGTGGATCACGTCCGCGAAGATCGGCGCGCCGCCGTCGGCGCGGTCGTCGCGGTTGATGCTCGTCACCACGACGTGCTTGAGGCCCATCAGCCGCGCCGCCTCCTCGACGCGCCGCGGCTCGTCCCAGTCGAGGTCCTTGTGCTCGGGGCGGCCCGTGAGGACGGCGCAGAACGAGCACGACCGCGTGCAGACGTTGCCGAGGATCATGAACGTCGCCGTGCCCGCCGTCCAGCACTCGCCCATGTTGGGGCACCGCGCCGACGAGCAGACGGTGTGCAGGCCGTGGTCCTCGATCGTCTTCTGGACGTCGCGGAACGTGTCGCCGTAGGGCAGCTTCACGCGCAGCCAGTCCGGCCGCCCGCCCGGGCGGTTGCTCTGCGCCGGCCGCTGCACGACGGGCAGTTCGAGCGCGAAGCCGTCGCCAGCCCCGTCGCCCGAGGCGTCGCCGACGTGCTCCAGCGCGAGCGCGGGCGCCGCGGCCGCGAGGCGAACCTCGCCGGGACGGCGCGGAGCGGACGGCCGCGGGGTGGCGGGGGAGAGGGTGTCGTCCATCAGAAGGGCCGTGGAACGGGGGTGTTTGCCGAAAAGGTACGGCCAGCCGCCACGCGTTCGCGTGCGCGACCCGCCTGACCCTCGCCCTGCCCACCACGGCCCGACAGCGCCTGCCCCGTCTCGAATCCGAGTCGTACGAGCCGAAACGGCGTTGCACGAGCCCATCTAGAGTCGTACGAGCCGAAACGGAGTGCTACGAGTCGGAACGGAGGTTCAGGCTTCGGAATGCTTAATTGCAAAGTCATCTAGGGTTACACGGCATAGAAACTGAACTTCACAGACCTGCGCTGGCTCCTGAGCCTGCCCCATCCGAGTCGGGCAAACCCTGAAACGCGCCGGTATCTTGGCCCCAAGCCCCATCGCATCCTCAACCCATGCAGCTCGCCGCGCCCGTCGCCTCCCTCCCCGCCGCCGCCGACGTCCACGCCATCGTCGGCCGGCACCTGCTCGCCGACGGCTACCCGTTCGTGCTTGACGTGCACGGCAGCCGCCCCGGCACCCTCCGCGACGCCACGACGGGCCGCGACTTCGTAGACCTGTTCACGTTCTACGCCTCGTCCGCGCTGGGCATGAACCACGACGGGCTCGTCGGCGACAGCGACGACGCGCAGGCCTTCCGCGAGCGCCTCATGGACGCGGCGATCAACAAGGTCGCCAACTCGGACGTCTACACGCCGCACATGGCGCGCTTTCTGAAGACGTTCAGCCGCGTCGGCATCCCGGCCGAACTGCCCCACGCCTTCTTCGTCGACGGCGGCGCGCTCGCCGTCGAGAACGCGCTCAAGGTGGCCTTCGACTGGAAGAGCCGCCGCAACGAGCGGGCCGGCCGCAGCCCGCGCCTCGGGACGCAGGTGCTGCACCTCACGCAGGCCTTCCACGGGCGGAGCGGCTACACGATGTCGCTCACGAACACGGACCCGAACAAGACGGCGCGCTTCCCGCAGTTCGACTGGCCGCGCGTCGGCACGCCGGGCGTGCGCGACGGCCGGCCCGTGGAGGAGCGCGAGGCCGAGGCCGTCCGCCAGGCCGAGGCCTTCTTCGCGGAGCGACCGCACGACATCGCGGCGATCATCGTCGAGCCGATCCAGGCCGAGGGCGGCGACAACCAGCTGCGGCCGCAGTTTCTCCGCGAGCTCCGCCGCCTCGCCGACGAGAACGACGCGCTCCTCGTCTTCGACGAGGTCCAGACGGGCGTCGGCCTCACGGGCACCTTCTGGGCGTACCAGGGCCTCGGCGTCGTGCCGGACGTGCTCGCCTTCGGCAAAAAGACGCAGGTCTGCGGCATCCTCGCCGGCCCGCGCGTGGACGAGGAGCCGGACAACGTCTTCGCCGTCTCCAGCCGCATCAACTCGACGTGGGGCGGCAACCTCGTCGACATGGTCCGCTTCGACCGCATCCTCGAAATCATCGAGGCCGAGGACCTCGTCGGCAACGCGTGGCGCACGGGCGAGGGTCTGATGAGTGGCCTCGTCGGCCTCGCGGAGCGCTTCGAGGGCGTCGCGGACCCGCGCGGGCGCGGCCTCATGTGCGCCTTCGACCTGCCCGACGCCGAGGCGCGCAACGCGGTCATCGCGCGCGCTTACGACCTCGGCGCGATCGTGCTCGGCTGCGGCACGCGCACGATCCGCTTCCGCCCCGCACTGACCGTCACGCCCGCGCAGATCGCCGAAGGCCTCGCCATCGTCGAGCAGGCGCTTACCGATACGCTCCACGCCTGATGCCCGTCACCCGCACCACGCCCGTCCAGGTCCCCGGCCCGGGCGGCAAGACGATCCACGAGCACGTCGGCCACGTCGCGACGGCCACGGCCGGCGTCTCGGTCGCGCACATGATCGCGCCGCCGGGCTGGTCCGAGCCCGCACAGACGCCTGCGTTCGACGAGGTCACGGTCGTCCTCCGGGGCACGATGCGCGTCGAGCACGGCGACACGTTCACGGATGTCGGGCCGGGCGAGACCGTTCTGGTGACGGCCGGCGAACGCGTCCGCTACGTCAACCCGTCCGCGACCGAAGACTCGGAGTACTGGGCCGTCTGCACGCCGGCCTTCTCACCCGACGCGGTCAACCGCGAGGCGGAATAGCTCGTCGCGGGGTCACGGCCCGGGCCAGACGGTCCGTCCGCTGATGACGACGCGCCGCACGCGGCCCGGGCGGAAGTCGTAGAGCCAGCGGTCCACGTCGGGCGCATCCAGCACGACCCAGTCGGCCCGGGCGCCGGGCACGAGCGAGCCGACGACGCCGGCGAGGCCGAGCGCGCGGGCGGCGGCGGACGTCGCGGCGGCGAGCGCCTCGGCCGGCGTCATGCGCTGCCGCGTGCACGCGAGCCACAGGGCGAGGTGGAGGTCGAGGCTCGGGGCGGATCCCGGGTTGAAGTCCGTCGCCACGGCGACCGGCACACCGGCGTCGAGCAGGCGACGGGCCGGGAGCGGCTCCTGCCCGAGCACGAGCGTCGCGATGGGCAGGCTCACGGCGACCGTCCCGGCCGCGGCGAGCGCCGCGATGCCGGCCTCGGAGACGTATTCGAGGTGGTCCGCACTCGCCGCCCCGACGCGCGCGGCGAGGGCCGCCCCGCCGGTATCCGAGAGCTGGTCCGCGTGGAGCTTCGGCGTCATTCCATGCGAGCGGCCCGCGGCGAAGACGCGCTCCGCCTCATCGGCCGTAAACGCGCCGACCTCGACGAACGCGTCGCAGAAGACGGCCCGGCCGGCCGCGGCGGGGATGATCGTCTCGCACACGAGGCGGACGTACGCCGCGCGGTCATCCGCGAACTCGGGCGGGACCGTGTGGGCGGCGAGGAGGGTCGGGACGATGCGTTGCGGCACGTCGGCTGCGAGGTGCTCGTAGACGCGGAGCGTTTTCAGTTCGGCGTCGAGGCTCAGGCCGTAGCCCGTCTTGGCCTCGACCGTCGTCACGCCGAGGGCGAGCATCGCGGCGAGGCGCGAACGGGCGCCGTCCAGCAACTCGTCCTCGGTCGCGGCCCGCGTGGCCCGCATCGTCGCCGCGATGCCGCCGCCCTGTCGGGCCTGCGCGAGATAGTCCGCGCCGCGGAGGCGGGCGACGAACTCGCCCGCACGGTCGCCCCCGAAGGCGAGGTGCGTGTGGCAGTCGACGAGGCCGGGGACCACGAGGCCGCCGCGGGCGCTCTCGCGCGGGAAGTCGGCGTAGGCTGCGGGCACGCCCGCCTCGGGCCCCGCCCAGACGATGGCGCCCGCGTCGTCCCACACGAGGGCCGCCCGCTCGATGAGTCCGATCTCGCCCTGCGCGGCCGCATCCGGTGGGCACGTCGCGAGCGTCCCGATGTCGATGAGGACCGTCACGGCGTGTTCGCGGCGGCATTCCCCCCGGCTCGGGCGAGGGCGCCCGAGGCGACGAGGTCCGTGCAGGCGGTCAGGTCAGGCGCGAAGACGGCGTCGGCCGTGCGGTACGGGACGCGGGCGCGGACGGCCGCGAAGGCGCGCTCGACGCCGTGCCCGGCGCGCAGCGGCCGGCGGAAGTCGAGCGCCTGGGCGGCGCACAGCGCCTCGCAGGCGAGGACCCGCTCGGCATTCTCGACCACCTGCAGCGCCTTGCGCGCGCCCCACGCGCCCATCGAGACGTGGTCCTCCTGCCCGCGGCTCGACGGGATCGAGTCCACGCTGGCGGGGTGGCACAGCGTCTTGTTCTCGGACACCAGCGCGGCGGCGGTGTACTGCACCATCATGAAGCCCGACTGCAGGCCCGGCTCGGCGACCAGGTACGGCGGGAGGCGGTCTGTCCCGTCGAGCAGCAGGTACGTCCGCCGCTCGCTGATGGAGGCCAGCTCCGCCGCGGCGATGGCGACCATGTCGGCGGCGAGCGCGAGCGGCTGCCCGTGGAAGTTGCCCGCCGAGATGAGGTCCGCGGACCCGTCCTCGGGCCCGCCCTGGAAAACGAGCGGGTTGTCCGTCACGCTGTTGAACTCGGTCTCGAACTGCCCGAGCGCGTACGCGAGCGCGTCACGGCTCGCGCCGTGGACCTGCGGCACGCAGCGGACCGAGTACGGGTCCTGCACGCGGTCGCAGCCCGCGTGGCTCGGGCCGATCTCGGAGCCGGCGAGGAGGGCCCGCACGCGGGCCGCGACATGGAGCGCCCCGGGGTGCGGGCGGACCGCGTGGACGCGCGCGTCGAACGGGAACGACGAGCCCCGGATGCCTTCGAGCGCCATCGCCGCCGTGACGTCGGCCGTGTCGGCGAGGCGGAGGGCGCGCGCGAGGGCCTCGCCCCCGACGGCGGCCATGAACTGCGTCCCGTTGATGAGCGCGAGGCCGTCCTTGGGCGCGAGCGGGACCGGCGCGAGGCTGTGCGCGGCGAGCACGTCGGCGGCCGGGGTGGGAATGCCACTCTGCCAGATCTGCCCCTCGCCGAGGAGCGGGAGCGCGAGGTGCGCGAGCGGCGCGAGGTCGCCCGAGGCGCCGAGGCTGCCCTGGGCCGGCACGACGGGCGCGAGCCCGCGCTCGGAGAGCGTCAGCAGCCGCTCGAACACGGGCACGGACACGCCCGAGAACCCGAGCCCGAGCGCGTGGACCTTCAGGCGGAGCATTCGCAGCGAAAGCGCCTCGCAAACGGGCGCCCCGACGCCGACGGCGTGGCTCCGCAGCAGGTTCTCCTGAAGGGCGACGAGCCGTTCGGCGTCCACCCGGACCGACTTCAGCGACCCGAAGCCGGTGTTGAGACCGTAGTGCGCGCGCCCATCGGCGAGGGCGGCCTCGACGACGGACCGGCTCGCTGCGACGCGGCAGCGGTCCGTGCCGAGGCGGGCGCGCAGGTCGGCGAGGCTCCGGTCGAGGTCGGCGTCGAGTGTGGCGAGGCGGAGCACGACGGCGCCGTCGGCGACGGGAAGGGATGGCACGTGGGCGGGGTCGAGCAAGGGAGTCCAG
>DASWMO010000169.1:0-1566 GCA_036399715.1 Rubricoccaceae bacterium | reverse complement strand
CATCGGCAGGCGGACGACGCTCGCGAGGACGGTCCCGAACTCGGTCGTCCCGCCGGCGACGTAAAGGTCCGTCCCCAGAACGGCGGCGACGGCGCCTTCGCGGCCCTCGGGCAGCGCGGTGAGGGCCGTCCACGCCGCCGCGCCAGCGGTCAGCCGCTCGACGTCGGCGACACGCGCGTTGCCGGCGTCGCGCCCGCCGACGGCGAAGAGCGCCGCGCCATCGGTCGCGAGCGCGAGCGCGCCGCGGGCGCGCAACAGGGCCGGGAGCGGAGTCGGCGCGGAGTCGGGAACGTAGCGGTCCACGCTCCCGACCGGGCCCGCGGGCCCGAAGCCGCCCGCGAGCACGACGGCCCCTCCGAGGGCCGCCGAGCCGGCGAGGGCGCGGGGCTGTGACTGCTGCCACGGCGGATACGGCTCCCAGCGCCCGCCGCGGAAGCGCTCGGCGCTGCGGAGCAGGCCACCGTTCCGGCCCCCGCCGCCGAGGGCGAAGATCTGGCCGGCGACGACACCGGCGCCCTGCCCGATGCGCGCCTCGTCGAGGTTCGGGGCGGATCGCCAGCGGCCCTCGCTGGTGTCGAAGACCTCGACCTCGTCGAGGGCGCCGTCGCTGTCTCGGCCGCCGAGGACGTAGAGGTCGCCGTCGAGGACGACCGCGCGGGCGTCGGCACGTGGGCGGGCCATCGGGGGCAGCGCGCTCCAGCCGGTCGCCGGGTCGAAGACCTCGACCGAGCGGAGAAACGCCCCGCCGGCCTGCCGCCCGCCGAAGACGAACAGCCGGCCGCCGGCGACGGCCCATGCAGCATCGGCGCGCGGCGTCGCCATCGCCGGGGCCGGTTGCCACGCCTGTGCGGCCACAGGCGGGACCGTGGCC
Organism: Rubricoccaceae bacterium; assembly: GCA_036399715.1. Taxonomy (GTDB): domain Bacteria; phylum Bacteroidota; class Rhodothermia; order Rhodothermales; family Rubricoccaceae; genus DASVSE01. The sequence continues at coordinate 695 of DASWMO010000169.1, read as the reverse complement.
AGGGCTGTAGCGGCGAGCAGGAGCGCGGCCGCGGCGAGGAGTCGGGGCATCGGGAGGCGAGGGTTCATGGATCGGGGCACGCAAACGGCATGCCGGGCAGTCAGGGCGCGGGACGGTCCATCCGGATCTGGACGGTCCGCTGCTCGCCTGCGGCGACGCGGAGCGTCGTCTCGCGAGTGCCCAGCGTGGGGTGCTCGAAGCGGAGCGCGTGCGTGCCGGGGGCGAGCGCGAGCGGCCGCGGCTGCGGCGGGACGGTCTCCCAGCGCTGCCCGTCCACCCACACGACGGCCCACGGGGCCACGTCGAGGGTGACGCGGGCGACGGTCTGCCAGAGTGAGACGGCGACGCGCGCGGCCTCGCCAGGGGCGATACGCAGGGCGGTCTCGTAGGGCGGGAATCCGGGGTTTTCGAGCGTGACCGTGTGCCGGCCCGGGGCGAGCGCGAGCGGCCCGACGGGCGTCGTGCCGGCGGCCCGGCCGTCGATGCGGACGGCCGCCCACGGCTCCGAGGCGACCGTGAGCGACCCCGCGGCAGGCTCCGCGTCGACGTGTGGCGCGGCGTCGGGCGTCTCGGACGAGCGGGCGGCACGCGGCGCCTCGGGCCGCGGTGCCTCAGGACGGGGCGTCTCGGGAGCCGGCGTGTCCCGCCTCGGCGCAGCAGGACGGCCCGCCAGTTCGGGGTCGGGGGCGAGCGGC
>DASWMO010000168.1:0-5976 GCA_036399715.1 Rubricoccaceae bacterium | reverse complement strand
ATTGCGTGGAGGAGGCGAGTGGATCGAGCGTGTTGTTAGGGGCGAGGAAAAGCGGTACGATTCCTCTTTTCTCTATCCCGATCTGCTCGTGAAACGCCTCGTCCTCGCCTCGCTCACTCTCGTCGCCTCAGCCGCGCAGGCGCAGGATGCGTTTTCGGTCCGGTCCGTCAACGCGCAGCCGGGCGGGTCCTTCGGGACCGTCGTCGCTGCCGTCGCGGATCTCAATGCCGACGGCGTCTCGGACCTTCTCGTCGGCGCGCACGGGGAGTGGTGGAACGGAATCGCCGCCGGGCGGGCGTACATACACAGCGGTGCGGACGGAGCGCTCCTCTACGCCTTCCGGTCCCCGACGCCGCAGGCCGACGGCGCGTTCGGGATCGCTGTTGCCGGGCTTGGAGACGTCGACGCGGACGGGCGTGCGGACGTCGCCGTCGGAGCACCCGTGGAAAGTGGCGGCGGCCGCGTCCATCTCTTCAGCGGGGCGACCGGCGCGTTCATCCGGACGCTGAGCGGTGGCACGGGCGCCGTCGCGTTCGGATATGCCATCGCGGATGCGGGCGACGTCGACGCCGACGGGGCGGCCGACGTGCTCGTCGGCGACTACAAGCGGCTTAAGAGCGGGCTGCGCGTCGGGACGGCGCAGATTCTGAGCGGGCGGACCGGGGCGGTCCTCCGGACGCTGCTCTCGCCGAGCGCCGAGGACGACCTCCACTTCGGCCGCGCGCTCGCTGCCGGACGTGACCTCACCGGTGACGGCGTCCCGGACATTGCCGTCGCGGCTAGGAACGAAAACCTGATCGGGACAGCGGACGGCGGCCGCGTCCACCTTTTCGACGGCACCACGGGCGAACTCGTGCGGTCGCTGGAGTCGCCCGCGCCGTCGGTCGGCGGGCAGTTCGGGCTCTCGGTCGCGCTCTGCCCCGACCTCGACGGCGACGGCACGGGCGACGTGGTCGTCGGTGCCGGGCGCGAGAGCGGCCCGGCCTTCCAGAGCGGCCGGGCCTACGTGTTCAGCGGGAAGACCGGCGCGCTCGTCCATGCGCTTGCATCGCCCATCCCGGCAGCCGGCGGCTGGTTTGGCCAGAACGCAGCCTGCATCGGCGACGTCACCGGCGACGGCCTGCCTGACATCGGCGTCGGCGCAGTCGGCGAGGCGCACGGGGCGCCGTCGTCCGGAGCGATCCATGTCTTCAGCGGGCGCTCCGGGAGAGCCGTCGCCCGCCTCGTCTCGCCTGCGGCAGAGGAGGGCGGGCGGTTCGGCATCTTCGTCGCTCCGGTGACCGGCACTGCGAGCGGAGCGACGCGCGCGGTCGCTGCCGGGGCCTACTATGAAGACGCGCCAGACGTCGACGCGGGGGCCGTTCATGTGCAGGCCGTCGTCAACCCCGTCCAGGCGGACCCTGCTCCCGCTTCCGCCGAGTCGCGTGTCGGACTGCCGGTTCCAAACCCGACCTCGACCCGTACGACACTCGCGCTCGACCTCGCCACCGCTGCCGACGTCGACGTGACCGTGACCGACGCGCGCGGCCGGACGGTGGCGCAGCAGGTGCCTGCTCGGCTCTCGGCCGGGACGCACCGCCTCACCGTCGAGACGGCCGGGCTTGCGCCGGGGACGTACGTGGCTCGCGTCCGAATCGGCAGGCACCAGGAGGTTCGCCGCTTCGTGGTCGTCCGGTAGGCGCAGGTCCGGATAGCTCGGCGATAGCTTCGGCGCGATGCCGACCCGCCCGCTCCAGATTCTCCACCTCGCCGCGGCGCACGCCGCGACGGACCCGCGCATCGCCGAAAAGGAGTGCCGCGCGCTCGCCGAGGCGGGCCACGAGGTCGCGTTCGTCGTCCCACACGACCGCGACGAGACCCTCGGTGGCGTCCGCATCCTCGCCGTGCCGCGCCCGAGCAGCGGTAGGGAGCGCCTGCTCCACACGACGCGGGCCGTCGTCCGCCGTGCCTTGGACGCCGCGCGCGGCCGCGAGACGGTCTTCCACGTCCACGAGGCGGACCTGCTTCCATTTGTGCTGCCGCTCGCCGCGCGCGGCCGCCGGGTCGTCTACGACGCCCACGAGGACACGCCGCGCCAGACGTTCCACCAGGCGTGGATCCCGCACCCGGCCCGCCTGCCCGTCGCCGCGGCGTACTCGGGCCTCGAAGCCCTCGCCGGGCGCCTCTGCGCCGGCATCGTCGCCGCGACGCCGACGATTGCGGACCGCTACCCGGACCGCAAGACGACACTCGTCCGCAACTTTCCGGTCCTGAGCGACGCGCCCGTCCCGCCGTTCGAGACGCGCGAGGCGCTCGTCGCGTACGTCGGGGCCGTGACCGTGGCGCGCGGGGCCGAGGAAATGGTGCGGGCTGCTGCGCTTCTGCCCGAGGGCGTGCAGCTCGCCATTGCCGGAACGCCATTCCCCGCCTCGCTGCCCGAGCGCCTCGCCGGCCTGCAGGGAGCCGAGCGAACCGACCTGCTCGGCCCGCTCGGACGATCCGACGTTGCGGACCTGCTCGCCCGCGCCCGTGTCGGGCTCGTCGCCCTCCACGCGACACCGCAGTACCGCGACGCCTACCCGACGAAGCTCTTCGAGTACATGGCCGCCGGCCTGCCGGTCGTCGCGACGGACGTGCCGCTGTGGCGGAGCGTCGTCGACGGCGCGGGCTGCGGGCTGCTCGTGGACCCGCTCGACCCGGCTGCTATCGCCGCGGCGTGCACGCGCCTGCTCGATGACGACGCGCTCGCCGCCCGGATGGGCGCGGCCGGGCGCGAGGCCGCCCTCGCGCGGTTCTCGTGGCGTGGGGAAGGGGAGAGGCTCGTCCGCTTCTACGACGCCTTCGCTGCGGGCCGCGCGCCCGGCCAGCCCCGGCCCGCACTCTGATGCTCGGCCGCCTCTTCCGCCAGAGCGGCATCTACACGCTCGCGAGCGTCGTCGGCAAGGCCAGCGGCTTCGTCGTGACGCTGTACTACGTCGACCCGCGGTACCTCTCGAAGGCCGACTTCGGGACGTTCGACTACCTGCTGTCGGTCCTGATGATCGCGCTTCTCGTCGCCGGCGCGGGCCTGCCGCTCGGCATCCTGCGCTTCGCGACCTCGCGCGAGGTGCCCGAGGCCGAGCGCGCCGCCGTCCCGATGACCGCCCTCGCGATCGCCCTCGCCGCCTCCGGCGCCGTCGCGGCGCTCGTGTGGGGCGCCGCGCCCGACCTCGCCGAATGGCTCCTCCGCGACGCCTCGCGGACAGGCTTGATCCGGACGCTTGCGCTCTACATCGTCTGCAAGACCGTCGCTGACGTGGCATATCAAGAGCTGCGCCGCCGCGAAAAACCCGGGCTGTACGTCGCGATGACGGCCGCCGAGATGCTGCTCCAGACAGGCGCCGTCGTCGTTTTTCTGGCCGTGTTCCGGATGGGGCTCGCGGGCATCCTCTACGGCTACCTCGCCGCCGCGGCCGTTCTCGCGACCGTCTCGACGGGCATCCTTGTCGCGCGCGTCGAGCGGCGAATCAGTCCGGCGCTCGTGCGCCCGATGGTCGTCTTCGGCCTCCCGCTCGTCGTGTCGGGCATGGCCGGGCGCTTCCTGTACGCCGGTGACCGCTTCGTCATCCTGCACTTTCTCGAACCCGACGCCAACGCCGTCTACGCATGGGCGTCGCGCTTCGGCGGGCTCGTCAACGCGTTCCTCGTCCAGAGTTTCCAGATGGCGTTCACCGTCCTCGGCCTCAAGGCGCTCGACGACGGCGGCGCGCCGGCTCTGCACCGCCGCGCGTTTCGCCACTTCTCGGTCGTCGCCGGCTTCGCCGTCCTCGGCCTCGCGCTCGTCGTCGACGATGCGAGCCGCGTCGTGTCGTCGGACCCCGACTACTCGGCCGTCTCGGGCCTCGTGCTGCTCATCGCGGGCGGGTTCGGGTGGTACGGGTTGTACTTCGTGACTGTCAACGTGCTCTTCGCCGCCGGGCGGACGCGCTCGGTTGCGGTCGCAGTCGGGGCGGCGGCAGCCCTCAATGCGGGGCTGAACTGGGTTCTCGTGCCGCGCGTCGGCATCGCCGGCTCGGCCTTCGCGACGCTCGTTGCCTACGCCGCGCTCGCCGTCTGGACGGGCCTGCAGGCCGAGCGGATCAGCCGCGCGAACTACCCGTGGCGCGTGCCCGTGCTGCTGACGGCCCTCGTGGGCGGCCTGTGGGCGCTCGCCGGGCCGACGGAGGCGTGGGCGCTTGCACCGCGCCTCGCGGCCCGCCTGGGGCTGCTCGCGCTCTACGTCCCCGCGCTCGTTGCGCTCGGCATCTACGGCCGTGACGACCTCGATGCGGGCATGGATGCCGCGCGCGGCGCAATCCGATCCGCACGCGGCGAGGCACGTTGACGCCTTCGGGGGCGGTGCTAGATTGGCCGCCCGGCCCCCGGTCCCGCGTGGCGGCCCTCACTCTCTAGAGCAGTTCCCATGGCAACAGGAGATACCGGTTCCGCGCTCGGCATGGTCGAGACCAAGGGCCTCGTCGGCGCAATCGAGGCGGCGGACGCGATGGTCAAGGCCGCCCGCGTGACGCTTATCGGCAAGGAGCAGATCGGCGGCGGCTTCGTGACCGTGATGGTCCGCGGCGACGTCGGCGCCGTCAAGGCGTCCACGGATGCAGGCGCGGCCGCGGCCGAGCGCGTCGGCGAGCTCGTCTCGGTCCACGTCATCCCGCGGCCCCACGCCGAGGTCGAGGCGATCCTGCCGGGCTGACCGGTGGCCGACCCCACACGCGGCGCCACGCCGGCCGGCATCCCGCCCGGCTCGGCCCTCGGCCTCGTCGAGACGCACGGCCTCGTCGCCGCCATCGAGGCGGCCGACGCGATGCTCAAGGCGGCCGACGTGCGGCTCGTCCGCAAGCACCGGGTCGACCCGGGCATGATCTCGCATATCGTCGTCGGCGAGACGTCGGCCGTGCAGGCCGCGGTCGACGCGGGCGTCGCCGCCGCGCAGCGCCTCGGCCGCATCTACGGCTCGCTTGTCATCCCGCGCCCCTCGGACGACGTCTGGCGGACGATGCTCGGCGTCGCGGTCGACGACGCGCCTGCAGAGGCGCGTCCCGCGAAGGCGTCACCTGCCGCTGAAGCCGCTCCCGACGCGGCTGGCACAGCGTCTGGCCCGCCCGACGGGCCCGTTCCGGCGACGGCGCCGCCGGAGCGCGACTACGCCGCGATGCCGGTCCGCGACCTCCGCGCGCTCGCCCGCAGCCGCGACGGCCTCGACCTCCGAGGCCGCGCCGTCGCGACGGCCTCCAAAGACGACCTCGTCGCCGCGCTCCGCGCCGCCGACGCCCGATGACCGCTGCGCTGCGCGGCGGGGCCTCTCGCGCCGCGCCGCCCGGCGCCGCCTCCGACGGCCGCCGGGCCGACGGCTCGAACGTGGGCGCGATGGCCATCTCGCTCGTGCTCGCGGTCGGGCTCTGGTTCACGTTCGGCCTGCGCGAGACGTACGTCGTCACCGTCCCGGTCGAACTGCGCGTGGTCGGCGTGCCGGCCGGACAGGCGCTCCGTGCCGCCCCGCCGGCGGCTGCCCGCGCGACGTTCCGCGGCGAGGGCTGGCGCCTGATGCTGCTCGCCCGCTCGACGCCCGTCGTGCCGATCGACGCCGATGCGGCCGCGGTCGACCTGGAGCGGGCCGTGCTCGCGTCGGGCCTCTCGGCCAACCTCACGCTCCAGGGCGTGCGGCCCAAGACGGCCCGCCTGAGCCTCGAGCGCCTCGCCCGCCGCCGCGTCCCGGTCCGCCTCGTGAGCGACATCCGGACGGCCCCGTCGTACGGCCTGCTGCGCCCGCCGCGCCTGCTGCCCGACTCGGTCGAGGTGACGGGCGCGGCGTCGCTTGTCGAGGGCCTCACGTCGTGGCCCACGGTCCGCCTCGTCCTCGACGGCCTTCAGGCCCCGACGACGCGCACGGTCGCCCTCGCCGACCCGTTCGGCGGCCTGCTCATGCCCTCGGTCCGCTCGACGACCGTGCAGGTGCCCATCGCC
>DASWMO010000167.1:0-18639 GCA_036399715.1 Rubricoccaceae bacterium | reverse complement strand
CCAGAAAGCGGTGCCAACCCACCGGGCCGGCTAACTCGCCGCTGCGGCCGACCGCATCTTCCGCGCTGTAGTCGTCTCAGTGTATCCTGCGCCTCGGTCGTAAACGTCGCGCAGTGCGGCGACAGAGCGGCCAGATGTTATGCGGCTAGAGCTATGAGCGAGATCGCAACGCTTGTGTCAACCTGTCCGGCGTGGCTCGACTTTGAGCAACGCACGTTCAACCCGGCCTTCTCGGAGGGGCTGCGCTTGGCCTTCCATGCCTCCAACTTGCCGGGGGACGAGTTCCTCGATAAAGCGGCTCGCTACGTAGCACACGAGTTTTCAACCGGGCGGATTACGTTCGAACAAGCGGACGGCGCGGTCAACGACCTGTGGGTGATCTGGACCGAGATCGACTCGTTTGATCCGGCGCTGGGCGCATACGTGCTACCGGATGGGCCTTTCTACGCCATCTATGAGGCATTCGACACGGGCGAGATGTACGGTGGCGATAGGACGAGAGAGATCCTCGCCGAGCAGGGGCTCGACCAGCCAAGCAGCGAGGGCGCCGCATAACCGGCGGCTGCGGCCGACCGCACAGCCGGCGTCAGTCTTCCAGTCGGTCGCTCCCGCCTACCTTCGCTTCAGGTGCAACTCGGCGCTCATTGTGCGGCGGCAGAGCCGCCACCTGTTCTGCCGCACTCCCCAACCGCATGAGATCGACGCGTCCTCGCGACTGGATGGCTTGGGTGCTCGTCGCGTCGCTCGTCGCGTTCGTCGGGGTGATGCTCTGGGTCGAGGATGGCGCGGCCAAGAGCCGATCGGTCTTCCTCATCCTCGGATTCTATACCGGGGCGGTGGCAGTCGATGGCTTACGGCGTGGCGTTGTCCTTGGAAGGATCGGGGCGTTCGACAGACGGACCCAGCCGACCCTGTTCTTCGTCAACGTGGCCGCCTGCGCTACGCTGTCGTTGGTGTCCGTCGTCTGTGCATTCGTGCTCTGAGGTTCTCCTCGCCTCCAGTGCGGCAGAACCCGCCTCTGCATCGGACGCGCCACGGCCGGCCGCCTTGCTCGTCCAGCCGTCACCGTCTACTTTCGCTCGCCCTCGTCTCGGCGCACCGTGCCGCCGGTGAGCGGCCATCCGTTCTGCCGCACTTGCCATGCCCACACTCACTGCTCCTCCGGTCTCTGACACCCGGTTCTGGACGGGCCTCGTCGCCGGTCTCCTCTTGGCCGCTATGGGCGTCTACGACATGACGACTCGGAGCGGCACGCAGCCCCGGTACGGCTTGGCGCTCGTCGCCTTTGGCCTGTCAGCGGTCGCGCGCGTGCTCGCCTCGAAGTTTGAAAGCCCCGCCCTCGCGCGTGCCGAGCTGTACCTGACAGGTGCGGCACTTGGCATCGTGGCCGTCATGGTTGCGGGGTAGCCCTTGGTGGGGTGCGGCAGAACTTGCCTCTGCACCCGACGGCACGTCCGGCGCCGTGGTAGGGCTTACTCTCGTCTCCGTGCCGCCGGTGAGCGGCCAAGTGTTCTGCGTATTCCATCGGTTTCCGAGCGGCCAGCATGACCAATCCCGTCCTCGTGGCACTCGTGGCCTTCTGCATCGCTCCGGCGGCTTTCGGACAGAGCCCCGATGCTGTGGCTCAGGCCTACTACGACGCGTCGCTGACAGGGCACCCCGCCGCCGCCGCACGCCTCGTTCATCCTGACGTCCGTCGGGAGATCGGAAGCGCGATCCGGCTCCTCATCGCCGTCGATACGGCCGGCGTGCTTCGAGGCACGCTCCCCATGGACTGGCGGGCTACCAACGCCGGCCAGACCGAAGAGGGCCTCTACGACCGGTACTTCGAGTCCGCAGAGGCTGGCCCTGGTGCTGACGGGCTCCGTTCTATCAACGCGGCGTTCCCCAAAACCACCAAGGTCGTCGGAGTCGTGGCGGAGGGAGACACCACGCACGTCGTTCTTCGCGTGAGGGAGGCCCAGCGAGAGGGCGCAGGGGTCGTGGAGCCCCAACTCGTCGTCGTGAGCGTGAGGGCATCGCCGGAAGGTCCCCGAGTGCTCACTCCAGTTGGTGCGAGGTCGTTCGTGAAGCTGGTATCGGACTTCCAGCAGGGTCGAATCATGCCCCCGCCCCGGATGGTCGCTCCTGCGCCGAGGAGTCGGGAGTGAGGCCGGCTGCCGTTATACGCAGAACCTGCGGCTGCAGCGGACCGCCCGTTCTGCGTCGCTTCTCATTCGGCCGTCCGCGCCTACTTTTGCCCCGTCGGGGCGCTGTGCCTCGTGCGGCCGCTGAGCCGCCAAGTGTTAGACGTACACCCCCCACCGCAGTGGCTTTGCGTCTGCCAGCGCTTCTGCTCATCCTGTCCGGCTGCGCTCAGGCACCGCCGTGGCCCGAGGTCGTCAACGAGCGCACGCTCACCCTCCGAGGACATGATCAGCCCATTGTCGAGACGTACCTCTCGCTCCAGACCGGCAACGGGTTCGTCCGGCTCACTGCAGGTTCAGACACCCTCCTCGAAGCGTACGCGAGGGACTGGCATGAGGACGGCGCGTTGGCGGACGACATGAGTGCGAAGATCAAGCCGAACGCCGCCGGAGACCGCTCACTGTCGCCAGTCTATTCTGACCTCGACGGCGACGGTCACGACGACCTCACGCTGAGCGGGACGGTCGAGGTCGGGTGGGAGGACCGCGTGGTCCGCGAGGAGCCGTGTGTCGTCCGTTTCTTGTGGCGGCCTGATGCTCGGGAGTTCAGGGAGGACGGGCACGCCCAGGCCGGATGCAGCGTGTACGCGATCCAGTACGACTGAACGCGCCGGTTGTACGTCTAACTCACGTCTGCACCCGACCGCCCGTCCAGCGTCGTTGCTCGCCCAGTTGTAGGCGTCTACTTTCGCTGCATCGGGGCGCAGTGCTCCGGGCGGCGCGTGAGCCGCAAACAGTTAGCTGGCCTACTGAATGATCCGGCGTCACCCACGGCTGGCACTCTCGATCGCCGCGCTCCTCGCTGCCGGAATCCTTGCCGCCTGGCAACCAGAGTGGCTTCGGTACCGCTCCATCAGCGACTGGGAGACCACCTGGGAATCGCTGAACGTCAGCGTGGATAGCCTACCACCCTACCGGTACTCGAACAGCTGGAGCGCGTCCAGCGAGCAGACGACGGTGGCATGGAATGGCGACTCGTCACTGGCACAGCAAACAGTAGACGGGTACGTGGATCTCACCGCCTCGTCGTTCTCGGGGTGTGACCCCGGTGTAGTCCGACTCACCGACAGCACGTTGGTCCCGGTGGCTCTGGGGCAGACGACCTGCATTGTCAGGTCAGGGCCATTGGTGGACACGCTCCGCCTAGAGGTGCGCGAGCGTGACGGCCGGTGGGTGATCGTGGAGTCGAAAGGCCGCCTGGCCAGCTAACTCGCGGCCGCAGCCGACCGCACGGCAGGCGTCGTTGCTAGTCTCTGCCTCGGCGCCTACTTTCGCTGCGGGCGCGCTTCGGCGCTCCTCGTGCGGCGGCTGAGCCGCCATGTGTTAGGCCGCCTCCCCGATGCCACGTACCTATGCGGTCCTGCTTGCCTCACTTGGGGTCGCCTGGGCAGCGTTAACCGTCCTGACGATCCCAAACGGCTTCCCAGTCGAGGCCGATCCGTACGGATATGGGCTCCTGATCGCCCATGGCGTCCTTCCCTCTTTTGCCGTCCCCATCGTGCTCGTTGGACGGGTGCGCCGCCAGTTCTCAACGGCCCAGACGGCGAAGATCCTCGCTGCGCCGCTGGCTGGTTTCGTCCTCGTTGTGCTCGCTTGGTCGCTCGTGGGCTTGCCCACTGACGGGCTGGAGGTTGTCATCGGCGCAGGTCCCCTCTACCTCTTCCTCGGTATCCTTTGGTCTGTGGTGATTGGCCTAGGCGTTGGCACCATCCGCTTGTTCTCCCGCCGGACTGCGGCCTAACCTGCGGCAGCACCGGACGCTCCCGCGCCGCTGAGCCGCCATTCGTTCTGCCGCACCCGCTGAGCTTGTGATTCTCGCCGCCGGTCTGCTCTCCCCCAACTGGCCCGTCATCCTCGGCATGGCCGCTGCCGTTCTCGGCCCGCCCCTCCTCGCCGTCGCCCTCCTCCGGCGCATCTCACTCGGCCGGCGGCTCGGTGGCGGCTTCCTTGCCGGTTTCGCGGCGGTCTGTTTGAACGTCGGGCTCACGTTCGCGTGGAGCGGCCGTCCCTCTGGAGCCGCTGTAGCGCTCGTCCTCGAGGGCGCCCTCGGGTACGGGGCTTGGCGAGCCCTCCATCGGCCGGGTGCTCTCGGTTAGAAGGTCGTTCAAGCGGACGGCCACGGAACACGAAAAAAGTCTCACGGTGAGACTCCAAAACCAGGCATCACGGCAAGCTTGCCAAGCCTCCGCAGGTCTAACGAGGCCGATTACCGCGCGCCCTTTCAGAAGGGCTGGAGTGCGAGAGCATGAGGAAGAGAGAAGGCGAGGGAGAGCGAGGAGGACGAGGGAGGAAGGGGGAAGGAGAGATGGGATGCCAGAGGAGGAATAGGTACGTACGCATACGGTGTCTAACATAGAGCACATCGTGCGTACACGAAATTTGATCTGTCTGGCCGATTGGGGTTCAGCAAGTCCGGCATACCATAAGCGGACCACCGCGACAACGCCATCCCTTTAGCCAAGTCCCTGACACGTCTCGCATCGTGGCAGGGCGCTCAGCTTGCGCGTTCATGACGTAGAAAAGGCTGCCATGATCTGGGAAGCAAGGCCGGCCGGCGAGAGGTGCATGTAGCGCTGTGTGACCGTGATGGGCGAGTGCCCAAACAAGAAGGGCGCCCCCGTCAGCGGGGGCACCTCAAGAACAAAGCCGCCAGGAGCTAGACTGGCTGGTGACGACCGTGTTGGCTACGACCGGTGCACTCGCGTTCGACTTAGCGAGCGAGATGCTGTCCAAGCACTTCTGCTTCGAGCTGAATCCCTCGCCGGCTGCGCCGACGATCTGGTTGTTGGAGCCCTGAAAGATGGGGCTGCAGGTTCAGCGGCAGCCTGCAGCCGTACATCTGAGCGACCGCGACACGGCATGTCAACCAAACACGGCGTCCAGCTCCGCGCTCAGCTTCTGGTTCGAGATGCTGACGTAGCGCGCGGAGGTCTGCACGTCCGAATGCCGAGCCGCCGCCTGAATCGTGAAGGCATTGGCTCCGGCCTCGGCAAGCTTAGTGCAATAACGGTGCCTTAGGCCATGCGGCGTGATCCGCCGCCTGATGCCGGCTTTCTCCTTCGCCAGCCGAAACGTCCGCTGAATCTGTGCGGCCCATGCCATTACGTTCCGTTCACCCTCTTTCACCTCGGCAGGTGAAGTGAACACGTACTGCCCCCGGCGTTCCAATGAGTCGAGCAACGCAGCGGCGGTTCGGCTAATCGGCTGTGTCTGGGCCAGACCGTTCTTTTGCGTCTCGATCCGGAGCAAGCGGTGGGTGAAGTCCACGTCTTCCCACTGGAGCCGCGCCAGTTCAGAGCAGCGAAGACCCGTCAAGGCCGCGAACTCAAAGACGGGGCGACACCACACGCGGCCGGGACGTATTGCCGCGAGGAGCGCCCCTAGTTCGTCGTCTTCAACTGCGCGCGGGAGGCGAGGCGGAGCCTTTGGCTTGGCAACACGCCCGGCCGGATCTGCCTTGGTCCATTCGGCATCCCGGCAGAACCGAAAGAATGATTTGATCGCCGTCAAGTCTGATTCGGCCGTAAGCGGGTCCAGCGAGGCGTCGATCCAGGCCTGAACTTCGGCCCGCGTAACAGCGGCGAGAGGGCGGCCCTCCCCTACCGAAGCGACGAAACGACCGAGGCGGCTCCGGTAACTCCGCTCCGTCGAAGCGGCGAGGCCTTTCCGGGCGAAGTAGAGGGCGAGAGCCGGGCCGAGCTTTTGGGGCTCAGGCTCCCGTTCCGGTGCAAGGAAGTCGGCAGGCGTGTGAACCCACGGGTCGAAAGCTCCCTCCGAATACCCGTCGGCGAGACGCCGGAGCATCCGTTCGGCGGCCCGCTTGTTCGTTGTGTGGAGCGAGAGGCGGCGTTGGGCAGGAGTCCGCCGGGAGTCGGCGAAGGTGGCGTAGTAGTTTCCGGAGCGGCAGAGAAGCGAGGCCATCGGGTTGCCCGAGTCGGGCAGGCTTCGACCCCTCACACGTCACAGCGATGGCTGCACGGCGCGGCTCACGTCACAAACCACGTCACAGGCGAACCCGCGAACGTGCCGGACCGAGACGATAACGCGCCCAAACTGGCTAGAACGCCGTCGGCCAGCGCCTGCCTGACGACCGAGCTCGTTCTGCCGAACGACACCAACACGCTCGGCAACCTCATGGGCGGCCGCCTGCTGCACCTCATGGATGTCTGCGCGGCGATCTCAGCCCAGCGCCACGCGACGCGGACCGTCGTCACGGCGAGCGTGGACTCGGTCGACTTTCGCGGCGCGATCCGCCTCGGCGAGGTCGTCGTGATCGAGGCCGTGGTCAACCGGGCCTTCACGACGTCGATGGAGGTCGGGCTGACGGTCTACGCCGAGAGCCCCGCGACGGGCGGCCCGCGCCGGCTGTGCAACACGGCGTACTACACGTTCGTCGCCGTCGACGCCGATGCGCGGCCGATGCCCGTTCCGCGCATCGCGCCGGAAACGGAAGCCGAGTGGGCTCGGTACGAGGCAGCCGCCCGCCGACGCGAGCTGCGGCTCGTGCTCTCGGGCCGCCTCGCACCCGGCGAGGCGCACTCGCTCGGCGCACTTCTCCCCTCTCTCACCGACTGATCCCATGTCCCGCCTCTCTCTTCTCGTCCTGCTTCTCAGCCTCGCAGCCGCCCCGGCGGCCTCAGCGCAGGTCGGCATCGGCGGCCTCGTCGGCGACCCGACCGGCCTCACGATCAAGCTTGGCGGGGGCCGCGGCGGCGTCGCCGTCGACGTCGGCCTCTCCGACGACCTGTTCGTGCAGGCGCACTACCTCGTCCGTGAGACGCCCCTGCGCGGGGCCGGCGCCGACGTGCGCTTCCTCTTCGGGCCCGGCGGCTTCTACCAGAAGCGCGATGGCGACGACGCGCTCGGCGTGAGCGCCCTTCTCGGCCTGTCGGTCTACGTCGCGCCCGAGTTCGAGCTCTTCGGGCAGGTCACACCGGGCATCCGCCTCACGCCCGACGTCGACGGCGGCGCGGGTGTCGCGGCTGGCCTCCGGTTCTACCCGTGAGTCCAGTCTCTGAGCCCGGCGCAGAGCGGCCCGTCCGCGTCCTGATCGCCAAGGTCGGCCTCGACGGGCACGACCGCGGCGCCAAGGTCGTCGCGGCCGCCCTCCGCGACGCGGGCATGGAGGTCGTCTACACGGGCCTCCGCAAGACGCCCGAGGCGGTCGTCCGTGCAGCCGACGAGGAGGACGTCGATGCCGTCGGCGTCTCGATTCTCTCCGGCGCCCACGGAACGGTCCTGCCGCGTGTGCGCGCGCTCCTCGACGCGGCTGAGATGACGAGCGTGCTGCTCTTCGCGGGCGGCACGATCCCGCCCGATGACGCTGCGGCCCTGCACGCAGCCGGGACGGTCGATGCGGTGTTTACGCCCGGTGCGTCGCTCGCGGAGATCGCCGAGGCGCTGCGGACGGCCGTCCACGCACGCCGCGCGCAGACCGCAGGGGCCCCGGCCGAGGGCACCTCGTGATTCCGCCGCGCGTGCTCCTGACCGGAGCGAACGGGCTCGTCGGGCAGGCCGTCGCCCGGCGCCTCGGACGGTGGCCCGGCGCGGACCTGCTCGCGACGGGCCTCGCGCCGCATTTTGCCGGCGCGGACCTCGCGGGTGGCTATACCACGCTCGACGTAACCCATACCGCGGCCGTTGAGCGGGCCTTCCAGGACTTCGCACCCAGCGTCGTCGTCCACTGCGCCGGGACGGCGCAGGTCGAGGCGTGCGAGGCCGACCGCGCCGCCTGCTGGGCGCTCAACGTCGACGCGACGGCGGGCCTCGCCGCCGCCTGCCGCCGCTACGGCGCGCGCCTCGTCCTGCTCTCGACGGACTTCGTGTTCTCGGGCGCCGCGGGCCCGTCGGGCGAGACGGACCGGCCGGACCCGACGGGCACGTACGGCCGGACCAAGCTCGCCGCCGAGAACGCGCTTGTCGCCTCGCGCCTGCCCGCATGGGCCGTCGTCCGGACGACGCTCGTCTACGGCGTGCCCGAAGGGCCCGCTGTCCGACTCGACCTCGTCCGCTGGCTCGTCCGCGAGCTGAGCGCCGGCCGGCCCGTCCGCGTCGCCGCGGACCAGCTTCGCACGCCGACCTATGACGACGACCTCGCCGACGGCGTCGCACGCATCGTCCTGGGCGGCAAGACGGGCCTGTTTCACATCGCCGGCCGCGAGCTCGTCTCGCCGCTTGCGGTCGCCCACACCGTGGCCGATGTCTTTGGGCTGGACGCCGGCCTGATCTCGGCGGCAACGACGGCCGAGTTGCATCCGGGCGCACCGCGTCCGCTCCGCGGCGGGCTCCTGATCCTGCGCGCCGAGAGCGAACTGGGCTACCGTCCGCGGCCGCTCCCCGAGGCCCTCGCCGCCGTCCGCGACCGGCTCAGCGAACCGATGCCCGAGCGGTGACGGGCGGATCTCGCCCTCAGCACGCCGTGCGGCCCCGGCTTATTGCGGTGCGGCCTCAGGCTGCACGGCCGCGTCGGGCAGCAGAATCACTTCGCGGCCGCCCTCGACGGCCGTCAGGACGAGGTACTCGCCGTCGCGGGTCGTACGGAGCGCGCCCGTGAGCTCACGCTCCAGCTCGGTCGCGCCCTCGGGGCAGCCGCGGCGCGTGCATGCGAGCGCGGGCGCGAGCGTCAGCACGCCCGCCGACGTGATCCGGTAGGGCCCCGAGCACACGTTGCACGACGACAGCGTAATGCGCCCGTCCGACCCGAAGGCGACCGTCTCGCCAGTACCGCGTCGGACCGACCCGTCGGGCTCGACGATGCGGTCCACGAGCCACGTCGTGCCCGGCAACGACGCGGCGAGGCCGGTCGGTCGGACGCTGCAGCCGGCGAGCATCAGGACGGCGAGGAGTGCAAGGCGCGGCATAGCGTCGGGGTGCGGGGTCGGAAAAGGTACGGACGCCCCGGCAGCGTCCCGGCGCGGGCGCGTGGGCGAGTGGCCCGAGATTTCACGGTCCGCGCCCCCACCCGGTCTGCACGTTGCCGCCCCACTCCCGCCCCGCGATGATCGACCTCGACCTGCTCCGCACGGACCCCGACCGCGTCCGCGCGGCCATCCTCGCCAAGAAGACCGGCGACGGCTCCGAGGTCGACGCTCTCCTCGCGGCCGACGCGCGCCGCCGCGAGACCGTAGGGCGCCTCCAGGAGCTTCAAGAGCAGGCCAATGCCGCCTCGCGCGAGATCGGTGAGCTGTTCAAGACCGGCCGGAAGGACGAAGCCGCGTCGCGCCGCGAGGTCGTCGCGCAGGCCAAGGCCGACATTAAGGCGCTCGAAGCCGACGAGCGGGACGCAGAGGCAGACGTGCGGCGGCTCCTGTTCGAGATCCCCAACCTCCTGCACCCCAGCGTCCCGCCGTTCAACCCGGACGGCCCCGACGGCAACACGGTCGTCTTCGAGTGGGGCGACGCGCCCGAGTTCGACTTCGAGCCGAAGCCGCACTGGGAGTTGGCGCACCGGCATGGCCTCGTCGACTTCGAGCGGGGCACGAAGGTGACCGGCGCGGGATTTCCGTTCTACATCGGGCAGGGCGCACGCCTTCAGCGGGCGCTGATCGCACTCTTTCTGGACCTCGCGGCCGAGGCGGGCTACACCGAGGTCCAGCCACCCCTTCTCGTCAACGAGGCGAGCGCGCTTGGGACGGGCCAGCTGCCCGACAAGGAGGGCCAGATGTACCACGCGCAGACCGACGACTTCTTTCTTGTCCCGACAGCCGAGGTGCCCCTGACGAACCTCTACCGCGACGAGATCTTCGACGAGTCCGACCTGCCGCGGCTCGTCGCCGGGCACACGCCGTGCTTCCGCCGCGAGGCGGGCTCGTACGGCAAGGAGGTCCGCGGCCTGAACCGGCTGCACCAGTTCGACAAGGTCGAGTTGGTCCGCTTCGTCCATCCGGACACGAGCTACGTCGCGCTCGACGCGCTCCGCGACGACGCCGAGCGGGCGATCCAGGCGCTCGGGCTGCCCTACCGCCGGCTGCTGATGTGCGAGTCCGACCTCGGGTTCACGCCCGCCAAAAAGTTCGACCTCGAGGTGTGGAGCGCCGGTCAGGCCCGATGGCTCGAAGTGTCGTCGGTGTCCAACTTCGAGGCATACCAGGCGCGGCGGGCGGGTATCCGCTTCCGCCCGGCCGGCGGCGGCAAGCCGCAGCCCGTGCACACGCTCAACGGGTCCGCGCTCGCGCTCCCGCGCATCGTCGCGGCGCTGCTGGAGAACGGTCAGCAGGCAGACGGTTCGGTCCGGCTTCCGGAGCGTCTCGCCCGCTATGCCGGCTTCGACCGGATCGGCTGAGCCGCGAGGCCAGCCGTCAGGCCTCGCCGCCGGGGATCGTGAACATGCCCTGCGGCTGCGGGTGCGGCTCGCCGATCTCGCCGTACTGCGCCTCGTACTTCGAGAGGTTGTCCGCGAGGGCGGCCAGCAGGCGCTTGGCGTGGCCCGGCGTGACGACGACGCGGCTCTTGACGCGGGCGCGCGGGACGCCCGGGAGGACCCGGATAAAGTCCAGCACGACCTCCTCGGGGTTGTGCGCGATCATGACGAGGTTGGTGTAGACGCCCTCGGCGATGTCCTCGGGGAGCTCGATCTGGAGCGCCCCGTCTTGCGGCTGCGTGTCCATGGTGCGGAAAGGAGAAAGGGAAGTCAGACCGCAGCGCGCTGGCGGCCGGCGGCGGCGAGGGCCGCGATAAGGTCCGAGCGGGTCACGATGTGGAAGGCCGCCGGCGGGGCGCCGTCGCCCTCGGATGTGCCCACGGCCTCGTCCTGCACGAGGACGGCGCCGGCCTCGCCGTCGAGCGTCGCCGTGAGGTTGTCGAGGTGAACGCTTCGGCGAACGACCGGCAGCGGCGCGGCCATGACCTCGCGGACAGGCCGGTCGCGCGCGCCCGCGTCGCCGATGAGGTGGTTCAGGACGCCGCGCTCGCTCAGCGAGCCCACGACGGTCGCGCCGTCGAGGACCGGCAGCTGCGAGATGCCGTGCTGCATCATCGCCGCGATGGCCTCGGCGAGCGTCGCCTCGGGCGAGACGGCGACGACGGGCTCCTGCGTCTTGCGGGCGGCGAGGACATCGTCGAGCGTCAGCGTCGCGGCCTCTTCGAGAAAGCCGTTGCGGCGCATCCACTCGTCGTTGAAGGTCTTGGAGAGGTAGCGAAAGCCCGAGTCCGGCAGCAGGACCACGACGACCGACTCGGGCGTGAGCGTGTCGCGGTTCGCGCGGAGCCAGTCGAGCGCGCCCGCGAGGGCCATCCCGCAGGACTGCCCGACGAAGAGGCCCTCCTCCTTCGCGAGGCGCCGCGTCATCTGCATCGCGGCCTTATCGGTCACCTGCACGAAGTCCGTGCAGAGGTCGAAGTCCATGTTGCCCGCGAGGATGTCCTCGCCGACGCCCTCGATGAGGTACGGGTAGATCTCCGCGTCGTCGAAGACGCGCGTGTGGAAGTATTTGTGGTAGACCGACCCGAACGGGTCCACGCCGACGACCTGGAGGTCGGGGTTCTGCTCCTTGAGAAAGCGCGCCGTGCCCGAGATCGAGCCGCCCGTGCCGGCGCCGGCGAAGTAGTGGGTGATCCGGCCGTCGGTCTGGTCCCACAGCTCGGGGCCCGTCGTCTTGTAGTGCGCCTCGGCGTTGGCCGGATGGTCGTACTGGTTGGGGTAGAACGCGCCGGGGATCTCGCTCGCGAGCCGGCGGGCGACCGAGTAGTAGCTCCGCGGGTCGTCCGGGGCGACGTTCGTCGGGCAGACGATGACCTCGGCGCCGAGTGCGCGGAGCACGTCGGCCTTCTCGGGGCTCTGCTTGTCGGTCGTCGTGAAGATGCAGCGGTAGCCCTTCGCAATGGCCGCGATGGCGAGACCCGCGCCCGTGTTGCCGGACGTGCCCTCGACGATCGTCCCACCGGGCCGGAGCAGGCCCTTTGCCTCAGCGTCCTCGATCATCGCGAGCCCGATGCGGTCTTTGATGGAGCCGCCGGGGTTGAACAGCTCGACCTTGGCAAGGACCGGGCACGGCAGATCGGCCGCGAGGCGGTTGAGTTGGACGAGCGGCGTATTGCCGATCGTGTCGACGACGGAGCGGAGCCACATGGCGGGTCGGGGTCTGGAATCGGGCCAAGGTACGGGCCGTGCGGCGGGCGCCGCCTCGGTAGCTTGCCGCTTCCGACCCTTACCCCGACCCCCGAGAGCCCTGTGTCCGAGACGTTCCATAACTACATCAACGGCGAGTGGCGCCCGGCCGCCTCCGGCCAGACGTTCGAGAGCCGCAACCCCGCCCGCCGCGCGGACCTCATCGGCACCTTCCCGCAGTCTGGCGCCGACGACGTTGCGGCAGCCGTCGCGGCGGCCAAAGAGGCCTTCCAGACGTGGCGCCTCGTGCCCGCGCCGAAGCGCGGCGAGATCCTCAAGCGCGTCGGCGACCTGCTGACCGAGCGCAAGAACGAGCTCGCACGCGCAATGACACGCGAGATGGGCAAGCCGTTCTTCGAGACCAAGGGCGACGTGCAGGAGGCCATCGACACGGCGTACTACGCGATGACGATGGGCCGCCAGCTCTTCGGCAAGACGGCGCCGTCCGAGATGAACGACAAGTTCAACATGACCGTCCGCCGCCCGATCGGCGTCTGCGGCCTCATCACGGCCTGGAACTTCCCCGTCGCCGTGCCGACGTGGAAGATGTTTCCGGCGATCCTGAGCGGCAACACGGTCGTGTTCAAGCCGAGCGAGGACGCCCCACACTCGGGCATGCTCCTCGTCCAGATCATGCACGACGCCGGCGTGCCCCCGGGCGTGGTCAACCTCGTCCAGGGCGCGGGCGAGACGGGCGCGGCCATCGTCGCGAATCCGGACGTGCAGGCGATCTCGTTCACGGGCTCGTCCGAGACCGGGGCGGCGCTCGCGGCCAAGGCGGCGGAGCGCCACGCGCGCGTCTCGCTGGAGATGGGCGGCAAGAACCCCGTCATCGTCATGGACGACGCCGACCTCGACCTCGCCGTCGAGGGCCTCCTCTGGGGCGCCTACGGCACGACGGGCCAGCGCTGCACGGCGACGAGCCGCCTCATCGTCCACGCGGACGTCCACGACGAGGTCGTGGAGAAGCTGTCCGTCCGCGCCCAGGCCCTCCGCCTCGGCTACGGCAACGACGACGACACGGAGATGGGCCCGCTCATTAACCAGAAGGGCCTCGACAAGGTGACAGGCTACATGGATGTCGCCCGCGAGGACGGCGCGACGATCGCCTTCGGCGGCGAGGCTGCGACGGGCGAGGGCCTCGACGACGGCTTCTTCTTCCAGCCAACGCTCCTCACGGGCGTTACACGCGAGATGCGCGTCGCGCGCGAGGAGATCTTCGGGCCGGTCCTGTCGGTGATCAAGGTCGGCTCGTACGAGGAGGCGGTCGAAGTCGCCAACGACGTGATCTACGGCCTCTCGTCGGCGATCTACACCAAGGACGTCACGCGAGCCTTCCGCGCGATGCGCGACCTCGACGCGGGCATCACGTACATCAACGGCCCAACGATCGGCGCCGAGGCGCACATGTCGTTCGGCGGCGTCAAGGCGACGGGCAACGGCCACCGCGAGGGCGGCTGGGAGGTCTACGACTTCTATACGGAGACCAAAACCGTCTACGTCGACTTCTCGGGCGGACTCCAGCGGGCACAGATCGACAACTACCAGGACGCCCTCGAACGGCCCGATATGCAAGGGAATTGAGGTTTTCAGGGGTCAGGAGCATTCAGGCGACCGGCACAGAGACGCCCGTCTCCGGACCCTCTGAAAACACGTTCTGCCGTGGTTCTGCCGGGGCGCCCTCCAGAGGCGTCCCGGCGAGCCACCGGGCGACCTCTTCCTGGCTCGGCCGGCGGCCCTTCCGCTTGGCCTCGACGCCGCCCCGTGAGAGCGCGAGGTCGAGCGCGTCGACGAGCGTGTCCTCGCTCGTGTGGACGTAACGCATCGTCGTCTGGATGTCCTTGTGGCCGGCGAGCCGCTGGACCGTCGGCACGGGCAGCGCGAGGTCGTTGCAGCACCAGCTGATGAACGTGTGCCGGAGCGAGTGGAACGTCGCGGGCTTCGCGATCCGGCTGCGCTCGACGTACTCGGTGAAGCGGCGCGTGATCTCCTGGGGCGACAACGCCCCGCCCCAGGCCGCGCGGAAGACCGGCTCGCGCCTCTCCCCTGTCCGCCGCTCGGCGAGCCGCAGGAGCACGGCCGCCGCGCGCGGGAAGAGCGGCAGCCGGCGCGCCCCGCCGGTCTTGGTCGTGAACGAGCGCGCGCCGCCGCGGCCGCTGTACGAGGTGACGTAGACGACGCCCGACGGCTCGCCGTCGTCGCCGGTCCAGACCTCGACCGCGTCCCAGTTGAGCGCGGCGACCTCGGCGACCCGCAGGCCCGTCGCGGCCGTGAAGTCGACGACGTCGGCGAGCCACCCGCGGTGCGAGCGGTAGAGCGTGCCCCCTTCGCCCGGGAACAGGTCGGCATCGAGCGCGCGCTTGACGCGCTCGATCTCGGCCGGCCGAAGCACGACGCGCTCGGACGTAGGCGGCTCGGGCATGTTCACGAGGCCCATCGGCGACTCGGGCGCGTGCCCCTCGGCGACGAGCCAGCTGAAGAAGCCGCAGAGCTGCGAGTAGTAGCCGTGGCGCGTGTGCGCCTGCGCCGGCGGCCGCGGCAGGTCCTCGGCGCCCTTGCCGCGGTTGCGCCCCTGGAGGCTCCCGAGGAACGCCTCGATCTGGCGGGCCGTGACGCCGCGCGCGACGGTGCCGGGCGGGAACGTGCGCACGAACGCGCCGACGCGGGACTGCTTGGCGCGGATCGTGCCGGGCGCGAGGCGCGTGCGGCTGTGCGCGACGTAGGCGTCGAGCGCGGCCTGGAGCGTGACGTCGGTCCCGCCGGCGCGCCGCCCCGTGACAGGGTCGTACACGCCGAGGTTGGCCTCGCGCTCCATCTCGGCGAGCCGGCGGTGCGCCTCGCGCTCGTCGGCCGTGCGGAGCGTGCGCCAGACCTTCTTGCGCGCCCAGAGCGGGTTGACGAACTCGGCGTAGTAGCCGATCACGGAGCCGTCGGGACGGTCCTTGCGGCGGAGGTGGACCTTGAGCATCCGGGCGCGCAGGCGAGTGGGGCCGACGAATGTAGGGCGGCCGTTCATGCTGCTTTCGAGATCGGTGCCGACGGGCGGCGGCCGCGGCGCTGCGCCGGCTGGCGGAAGCGGCCCTCGGCGATGTTGCGCTCGTAGGTCCGGACCTGCGTCTCGGTCACGTAGGGCGTGCGCGAGAGCACAACGCGCTCGAGGTGGCCCCGCGCGACGAGGCGGTGGATGGTCCTGACGCACGGCGCGGCGGCGACGGCGCGGGCGCGCTCGTCCTCCCCCATCGCCGCCGGGTCGCGGCCGGCGTGGATGCGGACGCGGACCTCGTCGTAGGTGTACTTGCGCGCCGACGGGATGAGGCGCAGGCCGCCGTCGGTCGTCGTCGGGTCGGCCGCCACCGGGCTGGCCCCGTCGAGTTCGGCCCGGACGGCGTCACGGACGAGGCGCACGAGCTGGCCTGCGGTGAGGTCCGAGACGGGCGTGTCGGGCTCGATGCCGGGCGCGCTGCGCGTCTCGCCGAGCTGGACGAGGCGGAGGGGCGAGTCCATCAGTTCGGGGAGGTGAGAACGGGGACGACCACGCGGCCGGACCCTTCGAGGGGGAAGTGGATCTCGGCGGGGAGGCGCAGATAGGCGATCTGCCGGACGCGCTGCCCGGTCGGCCACGGGACATCGCTGGCGAGGCGGTCGCCGTCCTGCACGTCGCGCTTGCCCCGCAGCGCGGCGAGGCGAGTTACGCGGCGCGAGACTCTGGGATAGGCGTCAGACATCGGCGTAGAGGTGAGCCGACTCGGGATACCGTTCCCGGAGGCCAGCCAGTTGGATGTTGCGCTGGGCCGCCCATTCGCGTTGCCGTTCGCGGTCCAGCGCGGCGACGGCACGGGTCCTCTCGCGCTCGGCCTCGATCTTGGCGACGAGTGAGGCGGGCTCGTAGTCGCAGGCCCGGCGGGCGAGGTGGAGCAGCAGCGTCGCGTTCGTCCGCTCGTCGTGGTCGTGCCGGCGCTCGGCACGGACGACGGTGAACACGGACCGCCCGGAGAGCGCGAGCAGCCCCCACCCTTCCGGCACCTCGTCAGCCTTCACGAGCCCGTCCGGCACGAGGAAGTAGCGGGTGTGCCCGACGCCTGCGCCTGGCGCACGATGCGGCTTCTTCCGGTCGGCGAAGAAGTCGGCGCGACTGGCCTTGCACTCGACGACGACGCACTCGCCGTGCGCAGTCCAGCCGACGGCGTCGGGGCACTCGCTCGTCACGCCGCACTCGGGCACGAACAGGACGCAGGACGCCTTGTAGCGGAGGAAGGCGACGGCTTTCTTGACGAGCGTCTGATGGGTGGGGCTCGGCATCGGTCAGGCAGCCAGCCTCTCGGCGGTGTGACGGGCGACCATGTCGGGGACGTTGGCGAGCGCGAGCGCGGCGGCCATCGGCGGCGAGACCGAGTTGCCGACCATCCGGACCTGCTCGGTCTTCGTGAGCGGCTTGCCGTTCGGCCCGCGGTCGATGACGTAGCCGGGCGGGAATCCCTGCGCGTTGTAGAGTTCGCGCGGCTGGAGCATCCGCATGCCGATGTCGGTCATGACGAACGGCGCGCCGCCGACCTCGACGGTGACGAGCCCGAAGCGGTCCTTCGTCGTGACCGTCCGCAGCGGGTCACCGAGCGCCTGCCCGTCGCCCTGCCCGTAGTACGAGGCGAGGAACGAGTAGACGAGCGCGGCCTTCCCCATCCCGCCCGACGTGATGGTCCCGAGCGGGGCGTCGGCCGGGGCTCCGGTGCTCTGGCCAAAGTCTCGCTGGATGTGGGCCGCGACGACGCTCTGCTGCGAGCCTGACGCCGTGACCGTCGAGATCGGCACGTCTGCCGCGCGGCCCGCGTTGGATCCGTTGTGCGGGCCGTCGTTGTTCTGAGCCAGGAAGGCGGCGACGAGCGCGTGCTTCTGCGAGCCGACGACGGTCGTGAGCGGCTCCTCGATGTTGAGCGCCCGCGGCGCCTGACCGGCCCGCTCGCCGTATCCGATCTGGGCGAGCGTAGGTGCGACCAGGTGGAGCCGGTTGCCCGTCGTCACCGTCGCGGCGGGCTCGTCGA
Organism: Rubricoccaceae bacterium; assembly: GCA_036399715.1. Taxonomy (GTDB): domain Bacteria; phylum Bacteroidota; class Rhodothermia; order Rhodothermales; family Rubricoccaceae; genus DASVSE01. The sequence goes on along the minus strand of DASWMO010000167.1, from coordinate 1,312 downwards.
CCGGCCGCGCGACGTTGTTCGTGTTGTTGGCGACGATGAACGGCCGCGGGGTGTCGAGCACGTACCGCCGGACGCCGCGCGCGATGCGCCGCAGCGTGTTCTCGGCGAGCGGCCGCTTCCGCTCGAAGATGCTCGGGCACGGCAGGCTCCAGTCGATGCACTCGGCCGCCGTCCGGTAGGGCCGCAGGCCGGGGCCGTGCGTCGCCTCGGGCCAGACGATGGGCGCGCCGTCGCAGCGGGCGATGAGGAACAGCCGGCGGCGGATCGTCGGTGCCCCGAAGTCGCACGCGCGCAGCTCGCGCCACTCGACGTCGTACCCGAGCTCCCGGAGCGAGCGGACCCACCGGCGAAACGTCTTCCCCTTCCGCTTCGGGCAGGGCCGGAGCGCGTCCGGCGGGCCGACGAGCGGGCCCCAGTTCGCGAACTCCTCGACGTTCTCCAGCATGATGACCCGCGGGCGGACCTGCCCGGCCCAGCGGGCCCAGCGGGTCACGACCCACGCGAGGGCCCGGCGCTTCCGTACGCCCGAGCGGATCGGCTTGCCGCCGCGCGCCTTGCTGTGGAACGTGCAGTCGGGCGAGGCCCAGAGCAGGCCGACGGGCCGGCCCTGCGTGACGGCGACGGGCTCGACCTCGAACACGTCGCGGCGGTAGTGCTCGGTCTGGGGGTGGTTGGCCTCGTGGAGCGCGACGGCCGCGGGGTCGTGGTTGACAGCGGCGTCCACTTGCCGCCCGAGGGCAACCTCGATGCCCGTCGAGGCTCCTCCCCCACCGGCGAAGAGGTCGACGATGATCTCGGCGTGGAGCCCGAGCAGCTGGAGCTGGGCACGCGGCGGGGCTGGCGGGGCCTGTCGGCGGCGCGGTGCGAGAAGCGAGAGGGTCATCAGAAGCGGGGCGTGTCGATGGAAGGGAGCGCGGCGATCTCGTCGTCGATCTCGGCCGCGGCGCGGGCCCAGGCGGCCTCGGCTTCGGCCGCCGCGACGATGGCGAGGTGCTGCTGGAGGTCGGCCGCGACGGCGAGGCCGGCCGCGTGGTCGGCGCGGATGCGCGCGCGGGCTTCGGGGCAGGCGGTGACGTAGCCCGCGAGCGTGAGCAGGGCGTCGGCGCGGACCGGCTCCTTGTCGCGGGGGTGGCGGGTGGTCGGGTCCACGCGCGAGGCGCGGGTCTCGCGCGGCGGCTGGGCGCGGCGCATCGCGCTCTCGAAGGCGTTCGTGGCGGGCATGACTCAGGCGGCTGCGGCCCCCGGTGCGACGAGCCGGAGGGTGGTTGGGCGGACGACAGCGACGGCGTTGAGAAGCGGCGCGGCGGCGGGG
>DASWMO010000166.1:0-15034 GCA_036399715.1 Rubricoccaceae bacterium | reverse complement strand
TGCCCTGGAGGCGACCGCGGACGGGGAGCCGTGTCCGGAGCACCTCGCGCTCGGGGAGGTCGTCGACCAGGACCAACTCTCCGTCCTCGCCGATGACGGGCCAGCGGTCGGCGAGCACGTCCGTCTCGTTCTCACCGCGTTCCTCGTGGAGGCCGAGGAGCTCGCGGGCGGAGGGGTTGCTGAAGACGACCCGGCAGTCCGCGTCGACGAGGATGACCCCGTCCCCGACGGTCTCGACGATGGACCGGGACCACTCCTCGACGCGTCGCCGCTCGGCCTCGGCTCGGTCGGCGACGAGGCGACGGGCGACGGCGTCGGCCATGATCTCGACGAGGTCGCGCTCGTAGGGCTGGAAGCCGGCCGGGCGGGGCTCGGGCGAGACGAAGTTGAGCGTCCCGACGATCTCGCCATCGATGCGGATAGGCGTGCCGATGAACGACCGCAGCCCGCGCGTGGCGTAGGCCGGGTGGCAGGCCGTCGCCTCGGACTCGGCCGCGTCTGAGTAGACGACCATCTCGCCGCGCTCGAGGACGGCGTCGCAGAAGGCCTCCGTGATGGGGACCGTCAGGCCGGGGGCGAGCGAGGGGTCCGGCGAGACGACGGCATCGAGGCGGTAGAGGCGTTCGCCGGTGGAGGGGTCCAGGGGCGTCGCCGAGAGGATGCCGACGGGCATCACGAGCATCTCGCAGCCCGCGGCGAGATAGGCCTCCGTCCGGGCGAGCGGCGTCTCGAAGGGCCGCGCGGTGATGGACTGAACTGCCCGGAGCGCGTCGGCGAAGGCCTGTAGCTCGGCCGTCCGCACGGCGACGGTCCGTTCGAGCCCGAGGTTGGCCCGCGAGAGCTCGCGCTGGAAGGTCCGCCGGTCGGCGTCGTTTCGCGCGACGGCCAGGACGCAGAGCCGGCCCTCGTACTCGACGAGCCGGGCCGAGACCTGCATCGGAATGGCCCGGCCATCGCGGGTCTGGTGGACCGTCTCGAAGGTGGCCTGCCGGGTCCGGCGGAGCTCGTCGAGGGCGTCGACGACCGAGACGCTCCCGGAGGGCACGAGGTCGTGGACCGTCATCGTCCGGAAGACGGCCTCGTCGTAGCCGTACGTGTCGAGGGCGACCTGGTTGAAGTCGATGAACGGGCCGGGCCCGTCGGGCCCGAGCGGGTACACGAGGACGGAGTCGGCGAGGGCGTCGAAGAGGGTCCGGAACCGGGCCTCGCTCGCGGCGAGCGCGAGAGCGGCGGCGTTCTGCTCCTCGATGTCCGTCCCGACGCCGACGTACTCGGCCACGGTCCTGCCGGGGCCGAGTACGGGAACCGCCCGGGCGTAGATCCGGCGGGTCTCGCCGTCGGCTCGGCTGAGCCGGAGCTCGATCTCGAACGGCGCCCGCCCCGCGACGGCCGCCGTCCACCGCGACCGGACGCGCTCACGGTCGTCGGGATGGACGGCGTCGAGCCATCCGAGCCCGGCCGCCTCGTCGGGCGTCTGGCCCGTGAACGCGCACCACGCGTCCGCATCGGCGGCCATCGCGCCCGTGGTCGTCGCGCTCCACACGACGGCGGCCGTCGCCTCGACGAGCGTCCGGTAGCGGACCTCCTCGCGGGCGAGCCGGGTCCGGGCCTCCCGGAGGGCCACGTTCTCCGTCCGGTCGGACACGTCCTCGAAGACGATCCCGACCGACCGGTGGGGGAGGGGGACCGCCTCGACGTGGAACGTCCGCTGCGTGATCTGTTCGTCGCCGTACACGACCTGACCGAGGTCCCGTCCCGTCCCCGTCCGCGCCACGTCGGCGTAGAGCTCGAGGACCGGGGTCCCGACCACGTTCGGGACGACATCGACGAGCCGCCGGCCGATCAAGGGCCCGATGTCGAGCCCCGTGATCTGGCCGGAGGCCGGGTTCGAGTAGACGACCCGGAGCGAGGACGAGTCGCGGGCGTCGTCGAGCCGGTAGACCGAGACGCCGATCGGGAGCTCGTCGAGGAGGGCGGGGCCGTAGCGCTTAGCGGGGGAGGGACGGAAGAGCGACATGCAGCGGGGACAGGGGACGCGCCCGGCACGGGCGGCGAGGTGGAGTCAGTCGCTGTGCCGGATGTGTGCGAGCGAATGTGCGTGCGTGGTCTTCGTAGAGGTTAGCCAATCCACCGAGTCGAATGCGAACCCGCCGGGCGCGGTATCCTGAGAAGACGCCCGCCCCCCCCCAAGGACCCCCGCCCCGACCCCTCCGAGTACGCCCCGGATTACGGCCGCTACGTCGATCTCGTCCCCGATGGGCCGCTTCTCGACATCCTCCAGGTCCAGCCCGACGCACTCGCCCGGCAACTCCGCACCGCCGACCCGGACATGGCCTACGCGCCGGGGAAGTGGACCGTCCGCGAGGCCTTCCGGCACGTCGTGGACACCGAGCGCGTCTTCGCGTTCCGGGCGCTGTGGTTCGCCCGCGCCGCCGCCGCGCCGCTGCCGGGGTTCGACGAGAACGCGTGGGTGACCGCGGACCCCGCGACGCCGTCGCTGGACGCGCTCGTGGCCGAGTTTCGGGCCGTCCGGGCGGCGACCGTCGCGCTCGCGGACGGCCTCGCGCCCGAGGTGTGGGGCCGCGCCGGGACGGCCAGCGGCCACCGGATGAGCGTCCGTGGCGCGCTCTACGTCGTCGCCGGGCACACGGCGCACCACGCGGCGATCCTGCGCGAGCGCTACGGCCTGAACGGGTAGCCTGTGCGTTACTCGGTCCCGTCGTAGCCGACGGCCGTCCACCACGCGACGCTCGGCCACGTGTGCGTATCGAACGTGCCCTCGGGCAGCACCACGTCCGCCCTGATCGCGCGGTAGCGCTCTTCCTGGACGAGGACGCCGTTCTGGTAGGCCTCGACGTGGGGCGCGATCCAGCCGCCGCCGAGCGGCTCATAGGCGCGGAAGCGGACTTCGGAGAGGCCGTCTCCCTGGCGCTCGATAAGGCGCACGAAGACGAGGCGCTCGCGGTCGAACCACACCTGCGGGGCGGTCGTGTCGCCAGGCGCAGCACCGACCACGATGGCCGGCCGGGCCTCCCACACGTCCGCGCGGACGGCCGTCGTGTCGATGCCGAGCGCGGCCATGCCGGCGAGCGTCACGTCGGCCGGGATCGTGACGATGTCGAAGCCGAACAGCATGAGCGGGTTGCCGCCGCCACGGCGGACGACCGGCCGGCCGGGGGGCGCGAGAAACGTCGAGTCCACGGTGAACAGGAATGTGCCGGCCTCGCCGAGCGGCGCGACGTCGATGCGGAGTCGGCCCGGGACGGCCCCGGCCTCGTACCACGTCTGCACGCGCGGCCCGGAGGGCGTGTGGAACGTCGTCTCCTGGACGAAGGCGAGCGTGCGGTACCACGTCGCCCCGTGGCGCGCGCGGACCGCTTCGACGAGCGCGCGGGCGGTCTCGGGCAGGCCGGAGGCTGAGTCCGCTGGCGGACGGGGCGAGGAGGCCGCCGAGGCGTCGGTTGCGGTGTGGCGCGCCGGGGCGCAGGCCGCGACGCCGGCCAGAAGGACGAGAAGCAGGAGGGGGCGCATCGTGGCAATGGCGGTGTGCCAAAAATCTAGCAGGGACGAATCTCGGATGCAACAGCGTGGGGCAGCGGCGGCGCGGTAACGTCGGCCGTCCTCACCTCTCGGGCGATGCCACCCCCGTCTGCCGCGCGGTCTTCTCTGTTCGCCGCCCTCCGCCGCGCGGCGCGCCTCGCGGCCGTCTCCGCCGCCGGCGGCCCCCCGCCCGACGAGAGCGTCGAGATGGCCCGCGAGGCGCGGGCTGCCCGCGGTTCGGACGCGCGACCGATGCTGGACCGCCGCTCCTTTCTCGGCCTCGCCGGAGCGTCCGTGGCCGGGACGCTCCTCGGGCCCGCCCTCGCCGGATGCGCCCCGACGGGCCGCTTGGGCTCGGACCACCACGGCGCCCGCATTGCCATCGTCGGGGGCGGGATGGCGGGCCTGAACGCCGCCTTTCGCCTCCGTCAGGCCGGCATCCGCGCGACGGTCTACGAGGCGTCGCCGCGCACGGGCGGGCGCATGCACACCGCGACAGGCCTGCTCGGGCCGGGCCTGACGACCGAGCTCGGCGGCGAGTTTATCGACAGCACGCACCGCGACCTGCTCGCGCTCGCGCTCGCGTTCGACCTCGACGTCGCGGACCGCGCCTGCGGCGGCGAGGAGGACGCCCGCCACGCGTTCTACTTCGGCGGCCGTCTCGTGCCCGAGTGCGAGGTCGTCGAGGCCTTTGCGCCGCTCGTCCCCGCGCTGGTCCTCGACCGCGCTGCCGAGGGCGAGGGCGCGATCGCGCTCGACCGCCTCTCGGTCGCCGAGTACCTCGACCGCATCGGCGCGACCGGCCTCATTCGTGACCTCCTCGACGCGGCCTATGTCACCGAGTACGGCCTCGACGCGGGCGAGCAGTCCGCGCTCAACCTTATCGGGCTCGTCGGGCTGGACCTGCACGACGGGTGCGACCGCTTCGAGCCGTTCGGCGACAGCGACGAGCGGTTCAAGGTCGTCGGCGGGAACGAGCGGGTCGTGGACGCGCTCGCAGAGCGCCTGCCGGACCGCATCGAGACCGGGCAGCGGCTCGTCGCGATGCGCCCACGCGGTGCGGGCGTCCGCCTCGCGTTCGAGTCCGGCGGGGCCACGCGCGACGTGGACGCCGACATCGTCGTGCTGGCGCTGCCGTTTACGATGCTCCGCGACGTGGACACGTCGGCGATGGGGTGGCCCGGCATCAAGCAGCAGGCCATTCGGGAGTTAGGCTACGGGACGAATGCCAAGCTGTTCGTCGGGACGGCGGCGCGGCCGTGGCGCGCGATGGGCCACAACGGCGAGTGCATGACCGACGCCGCGTTCCAGCTCTGCTGGGACAACGCGCAGCTTCAGCCGGGCGCCGCGGGGGGCCTGACGCTGTTCTCGGGCGGCGCGGCCGGGCTCGCCGTCGGTGCCGGCACGGCGGAAGAGCAGATCGCCCGCCTGCTGCCCGGCGTCGACGGCGCCTTCCCCGGCATCGCGAGCGTCCGCACGGACCGCGTCGGGCGCTTCCACTGGCCGACGCACCCATTCACGCGCGGGTCGTACGCGTGCTACCGGCCGGGCCAGACGACGGCCTTCGGCGACGCGATTGGGGCACCGGTCGGCCGCGTGCACTTCGTGGGCGAGCACTGCTCGGCGGAGTTCCAGGGCTACATGAACGGCGCCGCCGAGACGGGCCGAGTGGCCGCCGAGGCCGTCCTGGCATCGCTCGGCGTCGACGTGCCGCGCTGAGCGGCGGCGGGGAACGCGGGTCGGCGGGCATCGTCCTTCGAGGCGCCCAACCGACCCGATGCCGCCTCTCCGTTTCCTCGCCCTCCTGCTCGCGGCGTCTCTCGCGACGGCCGCCCGTGCGCAGACGACGCCCGACACCCTCGCGCTGCCCGAGGTCCGCGTCGAGGCAGCGCGCGCGCCCGTCTCCCTCGCGACGGCGGCGTTCAGCGTCGCGGTTGTCGAGCGCACGGCGGCTGAGCGGGCTGCGGCAGCGGCCGGCGGGCTCGACGTGGCGCTCCGCCGCGTGCCGGGCCTGACCGTCACGGGCCGCGAGAACCCATCGCAGGGCGAGCGGCTCGTCGTGCGCGGCCTCGGCGCGCGGTCCGCGTTCGGCGTCCGCGGCGTGCAGGTCGTCCTCGACGGCGTCCCGCTGACGCTCGCCGACGGGCAGGCGGTGCTGGGCATCGTGGACCCGGCCCTCGTGCGGCGAGCCGAGATCGTCCGCGGACCGGCCTCGGCGCTGTGGGGCAACGGCAGCGGCGGCGTCCTCTTTCTCGACACGATTCCCGAGGCCAGTGGGCCCGAGGCCGGCGCGGGCGTCGCAACGGCCGAGGCGACCGGCGGCTCGTTCGGCCTGCGGCGCCTCGCTGCAGAGGCGACCGCACCCGTCGGACCCCACCGCGTCGGGCTTGCCCTCAGCAGGGTCGAGGCGCGAGGCTACCGCGACTACGCCTCGTTCGAGACGACGCGCGCCCGCGCCTTCGGCGACCTGCGGCTTGGCCGGCGCGCGAGCCTGCGCCTCACGGCCGCACTCGAAGACGCGCCGCACCTCGACAACCCCGGCGCGCTCACCGCCGACGAACTCGCAGCGGACCCGCGGCAGGCCGAGGCGCGGACCGTCGAGACCGCATCGGGCAAGGCGAGCCGGCAGGGACAGGCCGCGGCGACACTCCGCGCCGAGATGCCGCTCGCCGCGCTCACCGTTACGCTGTACGGCCTTGCGCGCGATCTCGACAACCCGCTCCCGTTCGCCTACGTCGCCGTCGACCGGGTCGCCGGCGGAACGCGCCTCACAGCCGACCGCAGCGTCGGGCCGCTCGGGCTCACGCTCGGCGTCGACACGGCCGTACAGCGCGACCGCCGCACGAACCGGCCGAACGAGATAGGCACGCCGGGCATGACCGTCCTGCTGGACCAGACCGAGACCGTTCAGACGACCGCGGCGTTCGCACGCATAGGGCTTGACCTCTTGCCGTTTGGACTGGCTGGCGTCGCGATAGATGCCGCACTGCGCGGCGACCGGGTTCGATTCTCAGTCGCCGACCGTCTGCTGGCCGACGGCGACCAGTCCGGCACGCGGACGCTCGCCGCGATCAGCCCGCAACTCGGGATCCGCGTGCGCCGCGGAGCCGCGACCGCCTACGCGTCCGTCTCGACCGCCTTCGACACCCCGACGACGACCGAACTCGTCAACCGGCCCGATGGGGGAGGCCGCCTGAACCCCGAGGTCGGGCCGCAGCGGACCGTCGGCGTCGAGGCGGGCGTCCGTGGCGTGGCCGGGCGCGTCCTCTACGACGTCGCCGTGTACGCCCTCGCCGTCCGTGATGGATTGACACCGGCAGAGAGCGCCGACGGGCGCACCTTTTACGTCAACCGCGCGCGGATCGGGCACCGCGGCGCCGAGGCGGCGGCAGAGTGGGAGCCCACGCCGTGGGCACGGCTCGCGGCCGTGTACACGTGGACGCGCGTCCGCTTCGGTGAGGGCGTCGAGGTCGCCGGTCCGGGCGGGCCGGTGTCGGCCGAGGGGCGGGCCGTTCCGGGCATCCCCGAGCACCGCCTGAGTGCGCGGGCGCAGGTGTCGCATTCAGGCGTGTTCGTCGCGCCCGAAGTCGTCGCGGCGTCGGGTCTGTTCGCGGACGACCTGAACGCGGTTCGGACCGGCGCGTCGGTCGTCGTGGACGTCGTCGCGGGGCACGCCGGCGTGCGCGTGGGGCGGGCAACGGTGCGGCCGTTCGTGAGGGTGGGCAACGTGTTCGGCGACCGCGCGGTCGTGTCGGTCGTGGCGAACGCGCGCGGCGGGCGCTCGTTCGAGCCGCCCGCCGCGCGGAGCGTGCAGGCCGGCGTGAGCGTCTCCCTCGGCAGCTGACCCGTCCCGTGCTAGCGAGGTCGAACGGTCGAGAGCCCGCCGTCGACGCGGAGCGTCTGGCCCGTCACCCAGCCCGAGCGAGTCCCGTCGAGCAGCCAGTCGATGGCGTCCGCGACTTCGGCCGCCTCGCCGACGCGCCCGAGCGGGTGCAACGCCGCCGAGGCCGCCTCGGCGGCGTCCGACGCGAGCAGACGCGCCGCGAGAGGCGTCCGCACGAGGCCCGGCGCGACGGCGTTGACGCGGATGCCGCGCGGGGCGTACGTCGCCGCCGCACTCCGCGCGAGGCCCTCGACACCGGCCTTGGCAGCCGCGATCGCCTCGTGGTTCGCCATCCCGACGCAGGCCGCCGCGCTCGACATCAGCACGACCGACCCGCCGGTCCCGTACATCGCCTTCGTCGCGGCGCGGACGAGGTTGAAGGCCGTCGTGAGGTTGAGCCGGATCGTCGCCTCGAACTCGTCCGGCGACGTGAGGTGGGCGGGCTTGAGCAGGATCGATCCGACGAGGTTCGCCGCGCCGTCGAGGCGCCCGAACTCGGCGACGGCGCGCTCGGCGGCGCCGCGGACGGCGTCGGGGTCGGCCGCCTCGAGGGCGACGGCGACGCCTCCGGTTTCCTCGGCGAGACGGGCGAGGCGGTCCGCGTCGCGGGCGGCGAGGACGAGGCGGGCGCCGCGGGCGGCGAGGCGCCGGGCGAGGGCGGAGCCGATGCCGCCGCTCGCGCCGAGCAACAGGATGACAGGGGCAGAGTCCGTCTGGGCAGAGTCGGTCGGGTCGGGCACAGGAATGGGGAAGGCGTCGGCGGGTATTCGCACGCCCCGTCGGCGTTCCCCGAGCGCGACGCGCCCGTCTGCGCCGCGGATCCAGTGTGTGCCCGCCCGTATTCTCGCCCGCTCCCGACCGCTTCCACCGCATGGCCGACCGTCCCATTGCCATCTACGGCGCGTTCGCCGCCAACTTCGCCATCGCGGCGACCAAGTTCGCCGCGGCCTTCGTGACGGGCTCGTCGGCGATGCTCTCCGAGGGGATCCATTCGCTCGTCGACACAGCCAACCAGGTGCTGCTGCTCGTCGGCATCCGGCGCGCGGGCCGGCCGGCGGACGCCGGGCACCCGTTCGGTCACGCCTCCGAGCTCTACGTCTGGGGCCTGCTCGTCGCCGTGGCGCTGTTCGGCATCGGCGGCGGGCTCGCGTTCTACGAGGGCATCGAGCACATCCGCCACCCCGAGCCGATGTCGGACCCGACGTGGAACTACGTCGTCCTCGGCGTCGCCTTCCTCTTCGACGGCGGCTCGTGGGCGCTCGCGCTGCGCGAGCTCAAGCGCGACCACCCGGGGGAGAGCCCCTGGCGGGCGTTCCGGGCGAGCCCGGACCCCGGCATCTACACCGTCCTCGCCGAGGACACGGCCGACCTCGTGGGCATCGTCCTCGCGGCTGCCGGCATCGCGATCGGGCACGCGACGGGCAACCCGGTGTGGGACGGCGCAGCCTCGATCGCCATCGGCGTGCTGCTGGCCGGCGTCTCGCTGTCGCTCGTCCGCACGGGCCGGAGCCTGCTCACGGGCCGCTCGGCTGCGCCGGCCGTCGTCGCGTCCATTCACCGCCTCGCCGAGGCGGACCCGGCCGTCGAGACGGCGCGCATGCCGCTGACGATGCAGCTCGGGCCGAACGCGGTCCTCGTCAACGTCGAACTCGTGTTCCACGAGCACCTGCGTGCGGCCGACGTCGCCGAGGCCTCGGTCCGCATCGAGGCGGCGATCCGGGCGGTGCACCCGGCCGTCTCGCGCGTCTTCACCGAGGCGTCACCCCGCGACGCGCCGGCCGGCGCGGAGATGCCTGCGGCCTGATAGACCGGGGAATCCCGCAGGCACGGGGCGGGAGGGCGCGCGTTCGAAGCAGCCCCGACCCTCTCCCGATCCGACCATGTCCACGACCTCACGCCCGCTTGCGCTCGTCACCGGCGCGTCGAGCGGCATCGGGCTCGAACTCGCCCGCCAGTTCGCCGAGAACGGCTTCGACCTCTTCGTCACGGCCGAGGACGACGGCCTCGCGGCGACGGTCGGCCCGCTCGAGGCGCTCGGCGCGACCGTCCACGCCTTCCGCGCGGACCTGCGGACGGCAGAGGGCGTCGACGCGCTCGTCGCGGCCGTCCGGGCGTCGGGCCGGACGCCCGAGGCGGCCGCGCTCAACGCGGGCATCGGCCACGGCGGCGCCTTCGCCGACTCGGACCTCGCGGGCGATCTCGACGTCGTCGCGCTCAACGTCACCTCGACGGTCCACCTCGCCAAGCACGTCGTGCAGGACATGGTCGCGGCGGGCCGCGGGCGCATCCTGTTCACGTCGTCCATCGCCGCCGTCATTCCGGGCGCGTTCGCGGCCGTCTACAACGCCTCGAAGGCGTTCATCCAGTCGTTCTCGCAGGCGCTCCGCAACGAGCTCAAGGACACCGGCGTGACCGTGACGGCCCTCCAGCCCGGCCCGACGGACACCGAGTTCTTCGAGCGCGCCGACATGATGGATACCAAGGCGGGCACCGGCCCCAAGGACGACCCGGCGAAGGTCGCCAAGGACGGCTTTGAGGCGCTCATGGCCGGCGACGACCACGTCGTGTCGGGCGTTAAAAACAAGGTCCAGGTGGCCGTGGCGCACGTCACGCCAGATCCCTTCCTCGCCGAGCAGCACCGCGGCCTCGCCGAGCCGGGCACGGGCAAGCAGTAGGCGCGCTGTGCCCAGACAGCTCAGCGGCTGTCCGGACGCGCGCTACCGCCCGAGCAGCACCCACCCCACGGCCAGCCCGCCGACGTATGCCTGCACGACGAACGCCCCGGCGAGCACACGCTGAACGGTCGGCCGGCCCCGCGCCCACTGATCCGCGAGGACGACCGTCGCGCTGAGGATCGCCTCGGCCGGGAGCACGTATGCCGCGACCGGCCCGAGCATCGGCACGCCCACGGGCTTCCAGATCGGCAGTGCGCCCGAGAGCGCCTCGGACGAGACGAACAGGAACAGTCCGACGAGCGTCCCGGTGGCGACGCCCCACGCCGGTCCCGTTCGGGGACCCGCGCGGCGCTCGGCCGCCCGCCCGGCGAGCACGATGGCGGCGAGCGGAATCGCCCACATGCCGGCCATGAACACCGGGATCTGCCCGACGAACGGCGCGCCCGTGTCGGGAAACGTGATCGTGCCGAGGCCGACGGCGAGAAACTGGTCCGGCAGCACGAGCAGAAGCGACATCGGCGCGACGAGCGCGTATGCCGACGCCCACGCGGCGTCGCGCCGGAGGGCCGCCGTCGCGACGACGGCGACGTGCCACGCCACGACGGCCGCGAGAATGCGCATGCCGAGAGGCCCGACGGGCAGCGCGAGCAGTCCGGCTGTCGCGACGGCCCAGGCGGCGCTCAGCGCGAGGGCGGCCCAGTCCGACGCCGCAGAGCCCGGCGCAGCAGGTGAGAACCGAGCGGCAGAGCGGGGCATGAGGGGGCTTTCAGACGGGACTCCACCTCCGGGCGATGCCCTCGGGGCACGCCCCAAACGACGAAAGCGGCTCCAGGGAGCCGCTTTCGCGTCTGACTTGAGCGCCCCGGGTAGGCCCGGCACGGGCGGAGCACGAGAGAGTATCGGAGAGCTTTAGGCCCCCTCAGCGTGCTCCTGTGTGCTCCGAGTGTCGAGTAGTGGAATCTGAGAGAGTAGCAAGGAGGGGTAGTCTTGATAGGTTGGTTGATAGAGCTCGCGGCCTCCCCGAACCGTTGGCTTGATCGTCGTCGGGTTCGACGGTTGGTACACAAGCCTCGCTGAGCGCGGGCTGTAACCATCGCCGAGGACGGCACCGGGGAGCAACTAACAGCTTGCCGGTTAGCCGCAAAATGCGCACTGACCGTGGTGCTGGGCAATGTAGACGCCGATGACCGGCAGGTGAGCCGCGTGTTAGGCGTCACGCGCCGGGAGGGTTCGCAGAGGCGGGCGGAATCGGCCGTGCCGATCCCGACGACGTGGGTGGAGCCGAGACGTGCCCACGCCTCCATCGCGCCGCGCGCGTCGGCGAAAAGAGCCCCGAGCCGAATCGCCGCTGCATCCCGGGCCCGCGTCATGGCAACCGCACAACCGGACCGGAGAGTACCCCTGAGCGGCAGCCACTCAGGGGCTGAGCGGAAGCCACCAGGCTTCTCACCCAGGCACCGCCAGGCGTAGGACGACCTCGGCGGCCGCAACGACAGGCTGGCCCGTCGGCACGAAGCGGACAACGACCCGGGCGGAGTCGGCGTAGACGGGGCGTTGGCTCTCCACCGGATATCCCTGCCCGATCCCCGCGACGTGAACCCACACGACGGCACTATCCGGCGGCTCCGGGGCGAACCAGTGAATGGTCTGACGGAATCGGCCTGCGTCGTCGACGACGAGGCCCGGGGCGTTGCAGGCCGTGCAGCCATCCCCGGGCACGATGCCGCCCGCGAGCCCGCGTCCAGAGAGCGCCCGCCCGCGGCCGTCCACCACGCGGCCCGGGACGACGGCGCACCCACCCGCACTGAACTCGCCAGCAGGCTCCGGGCAGGATCCCCGCGTGGCCGAGCCCGCAGGCGGGTCAGGCGAACCGACAGGGGCCGTCCGGCCACCGATGGCGCAGCCGGCAAGCGCGAGGCAGAGCAGGAGGGCAGAGCGCATGACCCGAACTTACCCTTTACTGTAAAGAGGAGGTCGCACGGGGCAGGCGTGCGACGCGACGCTATTCACGGCCCGACTCGTCGTCGCGAGCGCGAGACGACGGAAGTGTGCCAACCCGTGGTGGGAAACACTCCCTTGAGGGGCGTGCTTCAATAGAGTTCCGTACTCTCCTGTGCCCACGCGCGAACCGGCAGGGCTCCAACGGACCCTGCCCTGAGGCCACCTGCCCGCGCCCTGATGACCCGCTCACTCGTCGTCTGCCTCTTCCTCGCTGGAGCACAGGCCCACGCCCAGACGCTCCAAGCCCGATCGGCCCAGGTTCAGACGGCGGTCCGGTACGCCGAGGAGCAGGCGGCGGCCCTCGGCTTCGCCCGCACCGACGCGGCCAACCCGATCGTGACCGACGCCTACGTCGACGCGGGGACGGGGGTCGCCCACGTCTACCTCCGTCAGCAGGTCGGCGGGGTTGAGGTGGCGGATGCGAACCTCAACGTGACCGTCGGCCGCGACGGCCGGGTCGCGTACGCGACGGGGGCGTTCCGGGCCGGGGCCTCGGCGCAGGCAGCACGGGCGCGGGGGACGGCGGCCCTGTCGGCCGACGAGGCGGTCCAGGCCGCGGCCGCACACGTCGGCGCGCCGGCCCCGGCCGGGCTCACCCCCGACCTCTCCCGGTCGGGCGACGTCCGGGGGACGGTGTTCGCTCCCGGGGCGTTCTCGCTCGACCCCGTCACGGCGCGCCTCGTGTACCAGCCCGTTGAGGGCCCGGCCGGGACGCCGGGCGCGCTCCGACTCGCATGGGAGACCATGTTCGCCCCGCTCGACGGCGACCACTACTGGGTCGTCCGGGTCGACGCGCAGACGGGGGCCGAGCTGGCCCGGTTCGACCTCGTCGACCACGACACGTGGGGCGCCCTGGCCGAGGCCAGCCCGGAGTCTGCCGGACCGTGGCGCGTCGGGGGTGAGGCCCCGCTCGCGGCGGCGTTCCCGGCTGAGGAGATGGCCGGGTCGTACAAGGTCTACGCGATGCCGGTCGAGAGCCCGAGCCACGCCGGGAGCACGACGGCGGATCTCCGGACGACCGTCGCGAACTCCGACAACGCGATCGCGTCGCCCTTCGGCTGGCACGACACCGACGGCGCCGCCGGTCCCGAGTACACGATCACGCGCGGCAACAACGCCTACGCCTACACTGACACCGACAGCAACGACACGCCCGACGCGGGTAGCTCGCCCGACGGTGGGGCGAGCCTCACGTTCGCGCCGACCCTCGATCTCACGCTGGCCCCGAGCGCCAACCGTCCGGCCTCGGTCGTCAACCTGTTCTACTGGACCAATGTCCTCCACGACGTCATGTACCAGTACGGCTTCACCGAGCCCGCGGGCAGCTTCCAGACGAACGCCTACGGCCGCGGCGGGGCCGGAAACGACGCCGCCCTCGTCGAGGCCCAAGACGGCTCCGGGACGGACAACGCAAACTTCGTGACGCCCCCGGACGGCTGGCCTGGCCGGATGCAGATGTACACGTGGACCGGCGGCACGCCGAACCGCGACTCGGACTTCGACGCCGGCATCATCGCGCACGAGTACGGCCACGGCGTCTCGAACCGACTCACGGGCGGGCCGTCGGCCGTCGGTTGCCTCACTAACTCCGAGGCGATGAGCGAGGGCTGGAGCGACTACATCGGGCTCATGCTCACGATGCGCCCGGGCGACACGCGGGCGACCAACCGCGGTCTCGGGACGTACTTGCGGTTCCAGCCGACCACCGGAGTCGGCAACCGGCCCGGCCCGTACACCGCGACCGACGCGAACCCCTACACGTACCAGGACACGCGGACCGGGTCCACCGGGGTAGCCCCCCACGGGGTCGGGTTCGTGTGGGCGACGGCCCTCTGGCGGATGACGTGGGACCTCATCGATGCTCACGGGTTCAGCCCGAACATCTACGACGCGGCCGGGACGGCCGGCAACCAGATCGCCCTCCGCCTCGTCACCGAGGCGATGAAGCTCCAGCCGTGCTCGCCGGGCTTCGTCGATGGCCGCGACGCCATCCTCGCCGCCGACAACCTCCTCTACGGCGGGGTCCACCGGGTCACCCTGTGGGCGTCGTTCGCCAACCGCGGGCTCGGCTACGGGGCCACCCAGGGCTCGACGACGCTGAACTCGGACAACACGGAGGCCTTCGGGCTCCCGCCGGCCGCGCCGGCCGCGAGCGTCCCCGCGACGCCGATCTCGGTCGTCTCGCAGCCCGGCCCGACCGTGGCGCGGACCGTCACCGTCGCCAACACGGCAGCCGCTGGTGCTCAGTCGCTCGCCTACAGCGCCCGGCTCACGCTTACCGGCGCGTCCTCTCCCCAGGGCTCGGACGCGTTCGGGCACGCCTACCGGACGTCTGCGGACGCCGGCGGCCCGGCCCACGTGTGGGCCAGCATCGCGACCAGCGGGACGGCCGTGACGTTCACGGGGGGCGGCGACCAAGGGTCCGCTGCTGTCGCGCTCCCGTTCCCCTTCCCGTTCTACGGGGAAAACGTCACGAGCGTCCGGGTCCACACCAACGGGTTCCTCACGACGGGCGCGACGGCGACGACGACGTACGGCCACAGCTTTCCGAGCCCAGCGGCCCCCAACGGCGTCATCTCCCCGTTCTGGTACGACCTCGACGGTGCGGCGGGGAACGTCCGGACGCTCCATGACGCGGCGAACGGGCGGTTCATCGTCCAGTACACGAACGTCCGTCTCTACGGTGAGCCGTCGACGTCGTACACGTTCCAGGTGGTCCTCTACGTGACGGGGCGGATCGAGTACGTCTACAACGCGATGACGCCGTCGGCCTCGGCCTCGGCTGGTATCGAGAACGGCACCGGGACGGACGGCCTCACCGTCACGACGCCGATCACGGCCAACTCGACGGTTCGGATCGAGCCGTCGTGGCTCTCGCTCACGACGGCGACCACGGGGACGCTGGCGGCCGGTGCCTCAGCGTCGATCACGGTCG
>DASWMO010000165.1:0-6668 GCA_036399715.1 Rubricoccaceae bacterium | reverse complement strand
CCCGACTTCGCGCCCGGGGCGGTCCTCGCGGTCGACTTCGGCACGCCCGCCGCCGAGCGCGTCCAGGTGCTCTCAGCCTCGCCGGCCGGCGTCGCGCTCACGGCTCCGCTGCGCTTCGCGCACGCGGCCGGCGCGACCCTCACACGTGTCGACTCCGTCCGCGCCGGGGCCCCGCTCGCCCCGTACTACGGCGGCCGCGCCGCCGGCGTCCCGGGCGAGGCGCTCAGCCCGACGCTGAGCTGGGGCGACCGCTCGCCCGCTGCGATGTACACGGTCGAGGTCGCGACCGACTCGCTGTTCGCCGCCGTCGTCGAGACGCGCACAGGAATCATCGCGCCGCGCGTGACCGTCGGGCCGCTGGCGACGGGCGTGACGCACTACTGGCGCGTGCGCGGCGAGAGCCTCGCCGGCGCAGGCGACTGGTCGGCCCGGTACACGCTGCGGCCGGGCGCGTCCGTAGCCGACGCCGTCGCGCGGCCGGTCCCGCTCGCGCCCGGCGAGCGCCGCGGGACGTGGACGCTCGCGGCGACGGCGGAGGCGGCCGAGGTCGTCCCGTCGTGCGGCGCGGGCGCGAACTCGGTCTGGTTCAGCTTCACGGCCCCGGCCGATGGCCGCTACGCCGTCGAGACCATCGGGAGCCGTTTCGACACGGTCCTGAGCGTTTGGGAGCGCAGCAGCCACCCGCTGACCGAGCTGGCCTGCAACGACGACACCTACGACGACGAGGGCGACGACGTCGCGCAGTCGCGCGCCGAGTTCGCGGCCGTCGCCGGGCGGACGTACCGTGTCCGCGTCGCCGGTCGAGCCGGGGCGCCGGTGCCGGATGGCGTCGCCGTCGTCCGCGTTCGCTCGGTGGAGCGGCCCGTCAACGACGACATCGCCGAGGCCTTCCCGCTCGCCACGACGCCCGAGCCGTTCTGGTGGTCCGGCGACCTGTCGAACGCTGGCCTGGAGGACGCCGAAGCGTACGTGCCCGGGTGCGGCCCGGCCACCAACTCGCTCTGGTGGCGCTACACGCCCGCGACAGACGGAACGCTCCTCGTGTCGACGAACCCGCAGGGCGGCTCTGAGGTCATCGCCGGCATCGGCCTCTGGCGCGCCGACGCGGCGTACGAGTTCCCGTATGAGCAGATCGCCTGCGCGACCGGACAGCCCGGCGACGATGACGATGGAGACGGCGAGCCCGACAACGGGTCGAATGGCACGGACGTCACGCTCGGGGTACCCGTCCAGGCGGGGCAGACCTACTTCGTGCGGCTGACGGGCGAGAGCGGCCCGTTTGGCAACTCCACCGCTGCGGCGTTGCAGGCGCAGGGGCCTGCGTCGATTCCGGCGCATGTCGAGGTCGCCGGCCGGCCGGGCTGGCGCATGCTCTCGGCCCCAGCCCCTGGCTATACCGTCGCCGACATGGCAGCGCTGAACCTCGTCCAGGGCCTTCCAGACTTCTACCCGGGCGCCGGGACCAACTTCTACACGGGCTTCGACGGGACCGGCTACACGCGGCCGGCCGGCGGGTCGGACCCGCTCGTGCCCGGCGCGGGCTTCTTCTGGCAGCTCTACGACCGCGGCATCCAGCCCGGCGGGCCCAGCCAGAGCGTCGGCCTGCCGTTCCACCTGCCCGTCCCGACGGGTCCGCTGCCCGCGGTCGCCGAGGTCCCGCTGCACGCCAGCGGGACGGGCTGGAACCTCGTCGGCAACCCGTTCCCGGTCCCGCTCGACGCGGGCGACCTCGGGCTGTGGGGCGTCGGAGGCCAGCTCGCAAGCTGGGTCGGGCAGACGTGGGACCCCAACGCGGGCGGGACCGGCTCCTACCGCCTCGCCGAGTTGATTCCCGGGGGCCTCACGCCGTGGTCCGGCATGTTCGTCGAGAACCGCACCGACGCTCAGGCAGCGACGGCGCTCCGCATCGTCGCCCCGTCGGGCGCGCCGCGGCCCGCAGCGGGGACGGCCCGCCAGACGCTCGCCTTCGAGCTGCACGGCACGACGCCCGCCGGGACACTTCTGCTCGACCCGGCCGCGGCGCTCGTCGTCACCGATGAGGCGGCGACGGAGTGGGACGGGCTCGACGCGCTCAAGCTCGAACCCATCGCCGACGCCTACGTCGCGCTCGCCTTCGACGGCGTCCGGGCGGACTCGGCCGTGTGGAAGGCGCAGGAGTCCCGCCCGGCCACGGCCGCGTTCGACGTTCCGATTGGCGTCCACGCCGTCGGTGCCGACGGGGCTTTCCGCCTCACGTGGCCGACGAACTCGTTCGCCGAGGGCTGGCGCTTTACGCTGACCGACACCGAGACGGGCGAAGCTGTCGACCTCCGCAGCCGGTCCGAGGTCGCGTTCACGCTGGCGGCGGGCAAGACGACGGGGGACGGGCTCGCCGACGGCCGCCCGTCCCCGCGGACGGGGACGCCGACCGCCCGGCCGCTCGCACATGTCGCCGCCCGCGGCGGCGTGCCGCGCTTTGTGCTCCACGCCGAACCCCCGCCGGCCGTCGGGACCGAGGGCAACGCACCGGCCCGGTTCGCGCTCGCGCCCGTCGCGCCGAACCCGAGCCGCGGGCGCGCGACCGTCACCGTCGAGACGCCTGCGACTGCGCACGTGCGCGTGATCGTGTACGACGTGCTCGGCCGCGATGTCGCCGTGCTGGCAGACGGCGAGATGGCCGCGGGGCGCCACGCCCTCGCGCTCGACGCGTCGGGCCTCGCCTCGGGCGTCTACGTCGTCCGCATGACGAGTGGCGACTTCGCCGCAACGCGCCGCCTCACGGTCGTCCGCTGACCGTCAGGAAAAATGCACACCCGGCGGCGCGGCGTGAGCCCCCGCGTCGCCGGAACTCGGTTGCCCTCATGCACCCTCCCCGCCCGACGATGACCCGGTTGCTTCTCGCTGCGCTCCTCGCGCTTTTCGCCCCGGCCGCACGCGCCCAGACCTGCACCACGACGTGGACCAACGCGGCCGGCGGCGCATGGGAGACGGCCACAAACTGGACCAACGGCGTCCCCGGCGCATCTTCCACGGCGTGTATCACACTCGCGGGCACCTACACTGTCGCGCAGTCGTCGGCCGACCGAACCATCGCGGGCCTCGTGCTCGGCGGCACGAGCGGGACGCAGACGCTGACGACGTTCAACACGTTTTCTGTCACGGGCAACTCGTTCGTCCGCCCGAACGGCCGGTGGGAGCTGCTCAACCGCACGCCCGGCGGGAGCGACGGCTTCCTGACCAGCGGCACTGCCACGATCGAGGGCGTCTTCGTCCAGAACGGCGGCACGACGCTGCTCGACGGCGGCGGGACGCTCGACATCGCCCCGGGCGGCCGGTGGGAGATGCGCGGTCAGGCCTCGGCCGGCATTCAGGCCCGGCCCGGCACGTTCCGCCTCCGTGGCACGCTCGACGCGGCCTACACGAGTACGCAGAACGTGAATCTGCCGCTGGACGTCCAGGGCGGGACGATCCGCGTCTCGCAAGGCCGCCTCGACATTGCCGGCGGCACGCTCGTCAACGCGACCGTCGACGCCGCGGTCGGGGCGACGCTGCTGCTCGTCGGTTCGGCAGCGCCCTTCACGGTCTCTGGCACGCTCGGGGGCGCGCCGGCCGGCGAGGTCATCTTCACCGGCGGGACGGTCGGGGCCGCCGCAGGCGGTGCGACGCTCAACGTCAGCGGGACCGGCGTGCAACTCTCGGGCAGCGTCTTCCTCACGAGCGCCGGCGGTGCGTTCGTCAACACCGGCCTGCTCCGCAAGGCCTACACGGGCAGCAATTTCTCCGGCTTCAGCGGCGTCGTCGTGACCAACCGCGGGACGGTCGATTTTCCCTCGTTCCAGCTGCTCGAGGGAGCCGTGCTGCGCAACGAGCCCGGCGCGACGGTCCTGCTCCCGGCCGGAGGAAGCCTCAACGGGACGGGCCGGCTCGACAACGTGGGCCTCATCCTGCGGCAGGGCAACCGGCCGGGCGTCGGCGGGACGTACAGCTTCAACGGGCAGCTGCGGAGCCTGCCCGGCTCGGAGATCCGCTCGAACGAGGACCGCGTGGACCTCCAGACCCCCGCCTCGCGGTCGATCCCGGACGGCACGACGCTCACCGGGACCGGCAAATTCCTGTTCGGGGGTGAGATCGAGGGCGCCGTGAGCCCAGGCACGTCCGAGCGGCCGCTCGCCGAGCTATCGTTCTTCTCGGCCTTCCGCCTGTCGCTCGTCGCCGGCAGCCCGCGCGTCGTCGTCGACGTGGACGCAGGCGGGCGGAGCGACACGCTCACGGTCGGGTTCGGCTCGGGCGGCGGCAACACGCGCCTCGGCGGAGCGCTCGTCGTGCGCGTGCGTCCCGGCTACACGCCCGTCGTGGGCGACGCCTGGACGATCCTGACGAGCGAGAGCCCGGACGG
Source organism: Rubricoccaceae bacterium (assembly GCA_036399715.1). Classification (GTDB taxonomy): domain Bacteria; phylum Bacteroidota; class Rhodothermia; order Rhodothermales; family Rubricoccaceae; genus DASVSE01. The sequence continues at coordinate 2,293 of DASWMO010000165.1, read as the reverse complement.
CATCACGGGCCAGTTCAGTCAGGTCGTGGCCGAGGGCGCGCCGTCGGGCATCGCGTTCGTGACCGAGCGCGCCCCGAACGGAGGCTCGCTCGTGCTGCGGGCCGTCGCCGTGGCAGCGGGCGGGGCCGTGACCGTCTCGACGACGCGGCCCGTCGGCGGCGGCGTCCGTCCGATCTTCCTCTCCGGTCCGGGCGCGGCCGGCGTCGCGTCGGCGCGGCTGGAATGCACGGCGTGCCTCGACCCGGCCGCCTACGGCTCGATTCCTGCGACCCTCGTCGGGGCCGGCGGGCTGAAGGAGGCGCGGTTCGACCTCACGAGCCCGCGCGCGTTCGGCCTGTACGACCTCGTGATGGTCCGCCCCGGCCTCGCCGACGAGCGCGTGCCGGTCACGGTCCGGCCGTACGTGAGCTACATCCAGACGAGCGCGTCCATCACGCGCGGCATCGGCGTGCGCCCGGCCTCGACGGGGCAGTACAACTGGAGCGGATACGATGTCTTCAACACGACCAACACCCCCGAGCCGTCCTACACGTTCGCCGTAGCCGGCCGCGAGGACCGCGCTCAGGTCGACTTCGCGGTCGCCTCGGGCAACGCGTTCGTCCCCGGCGTGGTCGTGTTCTACGAGAGCCGGACCGCAGCCGACCCGACGGCCGGCGCGCTCACGTTCGCACGGATCCCGTCGGGCCAGAGCGTGCCGCTGAGCTACGGCCTCCGCACCGACCCGGCCAACATCCTCTTCCCGGAGCAGACCCCGACGGGCACGTCGGACCCGCGCATCCGGTTTGGCGACAACCGCGTGTTCAACCTGTTCGCGGTGCAGCACACGTCCTTCTCGCGCGCCGCCGGCGTCGTCGAACTGACGCTGCGGAGCACTCAGAACGCGGCCCTCCAGATCTACCTCACGCAGGTCGACGCGGCCGACGCCGGCGCCGTCCGGGCCGGCATCGGCGAGGCGCTGGAGTCGGCTCCGCGCTATGTCGGGGGCACGGCTGACCTGCTCGGTCGCACGCTCGCCGCGATGAACGCGACGGTCGCCGTGCCGGCCGGGCTCTCGGGGCAGGCCGCGGCCGAGTTTGCGCGCACGCTCGACGCAGCAGCCTACCGGCTCTACGCCGACCTCGAATACGCGTACCGGATCGACCTCGCGACCGCCCCGCAGGCCGTCCGCGACCTGCTCGCGGCCGAGTACGTCGCCCTCGGCGGTGCGTCGTCACTCGACGCTGCCCCGACGCATCTCGGGCTCACGATTCCATCCCTGGGCAACGCCTGCCGAAACATCGCCAACATAGCGCGGAGCGCCACCGGGGCGCCCCCGCCGCCGTCATCGAGCTCGGTCGCTTCCGTCGCGCAGTGCGCGTTGCAGAGTCCTGCTCCGCCGCGCCCGCCCGACGTGCCGGTTCCGGGGCCGATCTCGGCTGCGGCGAACACGGTGGGCAACACGGCGCGGCGGGCGGCGGCGGCAATCCGGGCCGCCTCGACCACGACGGCGCTCCCGCGCCCCGGCGGCGGTGGGTCATGCGGTGGGGGCGGGGCCGGGGGTGGCTCGGGCGGCGGGGCCGGCGGCGGGGGCTCGTGCACACCGCCCTCAGCCCCGGCGGACCCCAACGACAAGACCGCCGAGACGACGCTGCGCTGCCAGTTCGGGACCGTCGTCGTGGGCGGCGTCGCGCAGACGCGCTGCGTGCGCTACTTCGTGCCGCTCGCCGAGGCGCAGGCGCCGGTCCGCTACACGATTCAGTTCGAGAACCTCCCGCAGGCGACGGCCCCGGCCGAGTTCGTCACCGTCACGGACACGCTCGACGCCCAGTTCAACCCGGCCACGCTGCGTGTGCTCGCCACGTCGTCCGACTCGACGTTCACGTACACGGTCGCGGGCCAGGTCGTCACGTTCCGCTTCACGGGCATCGACCTGCCGCCGAACGTGACCGCGCCCGAGGGCCAGGGCTTTATCACGTACGAGGTCTCGCCGCGCCCGACCGTCGTCGACGGCTCGGTCCTCCGAAACCGCGCGAGCATCGTGTTCGACTTCAACCCCGCCATCGCGACGCCCCAGGTCGTGCATGAGGTGCGCCAGACGGCCGACCTCTCGGCCGTGATCGACGCGCCCGACTTCGTCGTCGTCGGCCAGCCGCAGGCGTTTACGGTCGTCGTGGCGAACACGCAGGGCGACGCCGCTGGCGCGGCGTCCGTCACGATCCAGACGGGCGGCCTGCCGGGCGTACAGGTCACCACGACGGGCGGGACGTGCTCGGGCACGGCGCCCGTCGTGTGCACCTTCGGCGCGCTCGCCGGC
>DASWMO010000164.1:0-3372 GCA_036399715.1 Rubricoccaceae bacterium | reverse complement strand
TCAGTGGTCGGCGCGAGGTACACGCCACGATGGACGCGCCCGCTACGCCAACGCCTACGGGCCCCGGCTCTACCTCCGGTGCACGGCGAGTGTAAGTAGCAGAGCAGCACGGCTATGGGTGATCTGACCCCACTCCGACGGACGGTTGCTTTGCTCTGTTGAGAAGCTCCATTCCAGCGTCATCCCGAACGAAGCGAAGCGGAATGGAGGGATCTCGACGCTCTGGATCGAGGGGTCGATATCCCTCGACAAGCTCGGGATGATGGGCTCGCTTGAGCTTCTCAACAGAGCAATGGACAGTCGGTTAAGGTCAGGGCGCCAGAACCCCATGAGGTACTCCTCGGTCACGCGGACGCTCGCGTGGCCGAGGACGGCCCGGATGTCGTAGACATCCCACCCGGCCTCGAGGAGCCGGCCGGCTAGGCTGTGCCGAGCGAGGTGGAACGTGAGCGCGGCCGGGAACGGACGCCCGAGGTGCGCCTCGGCCGCCTTCTGGACCGCCTTGAGGCGCTCGTTCGTCATCGCGTTCTGACTCGACACGGCCCCGAACGCCTTCTTCGCGTCCGTGAGGTCGTACCCGTCGAGGAGCGGGAAGACGAGGGCGTCTGGACCCGCCGTCTCCAGGCCCCGCCGGTCCCAGTGGCTGGCGAGCACATCTGCGCCCGGCCCGGTGACGGGGAGCGACGGGAGCCGCTTCATCTTCTTCATCCGGTAGGCAATCCGAAACGCCCCGTCTGGCGGACGTGAGACGTTCCCGCGTCGGAGCGTGGCGACGTCCGAGAACCGCATACACCCGGCGTAGAGGGCGAGGACCCAGAGGCCCCGGGCCTCGGCGAGCGCAGGGTCCGTGAGGGGAACGTCCTCGATGGCCTTGACCTCCTCGGCCGTCAGCTTCTCCCGGCGGGTTGGGCCCGCTTCATGACGACGCGGCGGAACGGGTCCGCGGGGGCGTGCCCGTCCCGATTGAGCGCACCCTCCCGCTCGGCGAGCCGCCACACGCGGGCGAGCCCGAGCCCGTGGGGCGGGGGATGCGAGCCAGGCCTGGAGCCGCTCGACGAACTCGGTGGTGACGGCGTCGAACGGGAGCGTCGTCACCTTGAGCGTTCCGGCCTTCCGACCGGCGAACTCGGCCGCCTTGTGGAGAGCTGTTCGGTAGGCGCGCGCTGTTGCGATTCGGCCCTCTCTTCGAGCCGCACCGTCGCAGCCTCACCGTAGGCGAGAATGCACGCCGGGCTAGCCTTGACGGCTGGTGCGGCCGGGCCCGTCAGTGCAAGCCGATCGGGGTGGAGCCGGGCCTCGATCCTGCCCCGGATGTCCTCGGCGCTCACGGTCCCGCCGGCCGCCGCGTCGGCGGCCGACTGCTGCCCGGCGAGGACGGCCCGGGCAATGGCCTCATTGATGCGCTCAGCCCCCGGGGCGTTCGAGCGAGCCCGCTGGCGGTCGGCGTTCCACTGGGCCGGCTTGAGCCGGAGTCCGAGCGAGACGAGCCGGGACTGCCCCCGGCCATGGGTGACCCGGAGGTACAGTGGGGCCATCCCGTCGCGGGTGGCCTTCTGCTCTTTGAGGAGGACGGAGACGGTCGCCACGGTGTGGGGGTAAGACCCGGTGGTGTAGGAAGCACCCGAAGGCTACGAGGGTCTTACCCGGGGTCGCAACGCGACGCGTACCACGGCGCACCTCGGCGCTCTGGAAGTAGCGCTGGCGCGCAAAAAAGCCCCCGGCACATGGTGGCGCGCCGGGGGGCTCTTGAGTGTGGAGATGCCGGAACCACAAAAGGCTCCGTCCTGCTCCCGGCCTGGTCCCGTTTTTACGCCCAATCGCCTATTTTCGCCAGTAGAGGGGACAGGGCGTAGGCTAAGTGGGGGGGGGGCCTGGGAGCGAAGGCGGTACCATGGGCGGTACCTCGCACGGCCGATCCCGGCCGCCTTCGACTCGCATGGCCACGTTCACGCCCCTGCTGCGACCTGACAAAGTCGGCCCCGACGGCCGGGCCCCTCTCTACCTCGCCGTCCGTCACGGCGGCCTCATGCGGATGGTCGCACTCGGGCCCCGGGTGAGACCCCGGGACTGGAACACCGACCGGCACGAGGCGCGGAAGGGCGAGCCGGAGTAGGCGAAGCTGAACGAGTTTCTTGGCCAAGCTGTCGCCGCTGGCCACAGCGCGCTCCTCGCGCTCCAGGCCGCCAGGGAGCCCGTTACGGCCGACGCGTTGGCCGACGGCGTTCGTGCCCGGCTTGCCCCCGCAGCGCCAGCCCCCGCGGCGGCCGACTTCCTGGCTATCTACCGAGCCCTCGTCACGGGGTACGCCGACCACGGGCAGATCTCGACGGCGAAAGCCCACGGGTCCGCGCTTAACCGCCTCGCCGGGTATTACGGGGGCAGCTCGCGTTTGACGCCCTCACGCCCGCTCTCGTCCAGGCGTGGGGGCGCAGGATGGCCGCACTGTCCCCCCACGGCGACGGGCTCAAGCAGAACTACGTCCGGAAGGTGCTGACGTGCGTCCGGACGGCGTGTCGTCAGGCGATCCGCGTCGGCGAGGCTCCCGCCGGCTGGGCCGACCCCTTCGAACGGCTCCAAGGTGACCCGCTCCTGAGGACGGAGCGGGTCGAGAAGGGCCGGCTCACTCACGGGGAGATTGCCGCCCTAGCCGCCGTCCGAGCCGAGCCGGGGAGCATGGTCGAGGTGGTCCGGGACGCGTTCGTGCTGGCGTTCTATGCGGGCGGGATGCGGTTTGGAGACGCCGCCCTCCTGCGGTGGGCAGACGTCGAGCGAGATGCGGGTGGGGCGCCGAATCGGCTTGTCTACCGGGCCGAGAAGACCCGGAAGCCGACGGCCGTTCCTGCCGTCCCCGAGGCGGCGGAGGTACTCGTTCGCTACGACGGGCTGGCGAGGGCAGACGGGTTTGTGTTTCCGCTTCTCGACGGGTATGACCTCTCGACCCCGGCCAAGCGGCGCCAAGCGGTCTCGGCTCGGAACGCCTATGCCAACAAGGCGCTTAAGAAGCTCGCGCGGCGGGCGGGCCTGTCCGACCCCGACGCCCTGACGTTCCACGTCGCCCGGCACTCGCTCGCCGCCTACCTCCTCGATGCCGGACTCGGGGCCCACGCGATCAAGGAGGTTCTCCGTCACTCCTCCGTCCAGGTCACGGAACGGGACCTGGGTGGGTTCGACCGGGGACTCCTGGACGAAGCATATCGAGACGCTTTCGGTGTGGTGAAGGCACTCACGGTGGCCGTGTCCGAAGAGCAGACTCGAGGCCGCCCCGGGGCCATGTCAGTTGCTAAGGGGCGGAGGCGGGCCGTTCGTGTGACCAGGAGAGGGGAGAGGCCTTCCGAACTCACCGCAAGTAGCGCGTGCGACAGGTGCCAGGTA
>DASWMO010000163.1:0-3733 GCA_036399715.1 Rubricoccaceae bacterium | reverse complement strand
GTCCTATGAACGTCCGCCTCGCCCTCGCCCTCGCTACCCTCCTGGGTACGGCTGGCTTCGCGCGGGCCCAGAGCTGCTGGCCGGTCGAGGTGCGCCTCGAGGTCCGGGACGCGTCCGGTCAACGTATCGCCCCGGCCTCTCTGGACAGCGTCATCACAACCCCGGCCCGGGGAGACGAGAGGCTACGCGAACGCTCCGGCGCGCGCCCGGCCCATCGCGACACGTCTAGCTACCTCCAGTTGTCGGGGAGCGGGTGCCGGCTCCAAGTGGATCGGGTAAGTCTGTACGACGGCGCGCACGCGATGCACCTCGACTTCGACATGGTGCTGGACAGCGACCGGCGGAGAGGACCGAGTTCCTTTGTCATTGAGGCGCCGCCGTTCCGACCGGGGACCTTCCACCTGGCCTGGGACCCGGAGGAGACGGGGGGCGCCCCTGGTGCCCCGCAGCGCCTCTCCGACCGGCGGTGGAAGCGCGTGTCGCCGTACTGAGGGGCGTCGCGGTGCCGCAGGATGATGAGGGGGGTGAGGACGTGTCCATTCCAGAAAGCTACAGGACCGCGGATGCGCGCGGAGCTACCGCACCACGATCACGCGCCGCATAAGTGTCCGGCGGCCGACCGTCAGGCGCACAACGTACACGCCCTCCGGCTGCCGCTCCGCCCCGGCGTCCACGGCTCCACCGGTGTGCGGGTCGAGAGGCAGCACCGGTTCAACCCCCTAGCGGAAGCTTTACAAGCCAAAAACCCAGACAGGATTAATCTCAACCAGTTATTTCCTGACACTCCCGACCTCCACTCTGCCCCACCCCATGCGCCGATTCATCGACTCTCTCCAGCTCTGGCTCACGGCCAGCGCTCTCCTCATCGCACTCGCACTCCCCGTCCACGCCCAGAGCCGCGGCGACATCGTCGTGACCGAGTTGTTCAGCAACCCTGGCGGGACCATTTCGGACGCCAACGGCGAGTGGGTCGAGCTGTACAACGCGACCCCGCGACCGATCAACCTCCAGGGCTGGGCCGTTCGCGACTCGTCTGGCACAGCCCCCGGCGTGCGCCCGTTCCACGTCATCGCCTCGTCGGTCGTCATCCAGCCCTTCGGATACGTCGTGCTCGGCACCACGACCAACACGACCAACAACGGCGGCGTCCCGGTGGACTACGCCTACGGCGCGGCGATGGCGTTCGCCAACTCCTTCGACCGCTTCCAGCTTTTCCTGCCGGACCAGACGACGCTCATCACCGAGGCCTTCTACCTAAGCGCGGCGATCTCGGCGCAGAACGGCATCTCACGCGAGCGCCGGAGCGTCCTCGGAACCGACAACAACATGGACGGCGCCAACTGGGCAGACGCGACCGTCACCGCCGTCTACGGGCCGGGCGGGCGCGGGACGCCCAAGGCCGAGAACTCCACGGCGGTCCCCGTCGCGACAATCGCCCCCTCGGCGACGACGACCGCCGGAGCCGGCTGGCGCATCCTTTCGCCGCCCGTTCGCGGCCTGACCGCCGGTTCGCTCGCCGAGATGAACCTTGTGCAGGGCCTCCCGGACGAGTTCCCGAACGCGGTTGGCCCGAACGTCTTCACCGGCTACTCCGGCGACGGCACGGCGGGCACGCAAGGCTACACGGCGCCGGCCTCCAAGAGCACGTTCCTCCAGCCCGGCCGCGGCGTGCTGTGGTACATGTACGCCGAGGGCGGGCCGGGGCCGAACGCACCCGACGGCACGAGCCGCCGCGCCGCGCTTCCGCTCGCGCTCCAGCGGACGGGCTACCCCCGCTCCGGGTCCGTCGCGACGCGCTTCACGGCGACTGAGCGGACGGGCACCCCGGGCGGCGCGTACATGCTCGGCAACCCGTTCGAGACCCCGTTCGACCTCGACGGCCTCTCCGTCTCCAGCGGCACGCTGAGCAACGTCGTCCAGCTCTACGACCCCGCCCTGGGCTACGTCATGCGGACGCGCGCGGGCGGAATCAGCGACGGCGATCCGGCCGACGATGTCGCGGTGTGGCAGGGCTTCTTCGCCGAGTTCACGGCCGCCCCGACGCTCCCGGTGACTTTCACCTACGACGCCGGCGCTCGCACGGTCACGACGCCGACGTTTGTCGGCAAGAACATCGCGGCGCAGCGTGTCGCCCTGACGCTCGATGGCGCCACGGCGGCCGGCCCGACGCACGACGAGGCGGCCACCCTCTGGTTCTCCGACGCCGCGACGGCAGGGTGGGACGCCGACGACGCGTCCAAGCTCGCGCCGCTGGCGTCGCCCTCGGCAACGCTCGCGCCCGTCGGGCCGGGCGCCGACGGCCGGATGCGGACGCTCGCGCAGCGCTCCCTCCCGGCCGGCCTCGCCACGACCGTCCCCGTTGCCTTCGCAACGACGCACGCCGGGCGCTACACGCTCTCCGCGACCGTCCCCGCAGGCTGGGCCGTCACGCTCGAAGACCGCGTCGCCGGCACGACGACGCCCCTCGGCGACGGCGCCTCGTACACGTTCGACAGCGACGCCGCAACGGCCGGCGTGGCGACGGGCGCGACGGAGCGCTTCGCGATCACGGTCGCGCCGCGCACGACGGCCGCCGACGAGGCGCCCGAGGCCGAGGTCGCGCTTGCGGCCGTCGCGCCGAACCCCTCGGCGAGCGGCGCCCAGACTGTCCTCCGCGTACGCGAGGCGCAGACGGTCCGTGCCGAGGTGTATGACGTGCTGGGCCGCCAGGTCCAGACGGTCTTCGCCGGCCCAGTCGCCGCGGGCGTCTCGCAGGCGCTCGACGTGACGACAGGGACGCTCCCGGCGGGCACGTACGTGCTCCGCGTGACCGGCGCGACGTTCACGGAGACGCAGACGTTCAGCGTCGTCCGCTAGAGCGGTCTTGCGTTCGGCAACGGGAGGCCTCGGTCCCAGCTTTGAGCGGGACCGAGGCCTCCCGTCGTGTTGCACCGTCGCAGCGTGCGCTATGATGCAGCCCCGATCTCCGACTCGTTGAGGGTGCCCCGGTCACTTTTCTCCGGTCGCAGGGTTAGGTCCGTCTGGCTACCGAGTCACGCTAGCAGCACAGGTTGGTGCATCCCCAGTGACTTCAGAAGCGGCCGTTCTCCCGTGGTGGGTAGGGCGGCCGCTGCTGCATGACGCACCTTCGGCAGAGTCACGCCGGACCCTGGCCGTCCACCCGCCGCGACGCCCGAACGGATCCGCGCGCTGCGCAAGCGGCTCGGCCTGAACCAGACCGAGATGGCCGCCGCGCTCGGCTACACCAGCCAGGCCCGCGTGAGCGAGTTGGAGAAGGGTCACGTCTCGGTCTCCGGCCCCATCGGCCAGTTCCTCGCGCACCTTGACGCGCGCGGGCCACTGCCTGTCCGCCAGGCGCCGGTCGAGGCGTAGGTGGGGCAAATCGCCGGTGTTCTGGCCGGTGCCAAACGCGAAAACGCCCCGCACACTGCTGCGCGGGGCGTTTTCAGTCTTCACTTGCGGAGAGGGAGGGATTCGAACCCTCGGTACCCTTTAGAGGTACGGCACTTTAGCAAAGTGCTGGTTTCAGCCTCTCACCCACCTCTCCGGCGGCTCATCTGAGAGCGACCGAGAAACTAGTGCGGGGCGAGGCGGGGGAGCAAGGCGAAACAGCGAAGATGGCCCCGAGGCCTCTTGTGGGCCGTTTTTTAGGTCAAAGGTTTTTCGTTTGGACTGGCCGGACCGCGCGCCGGCCCTGTCGCGACTCACGTCGCGAGCAGAATCCGGCGCGCCG
>DASWMO010000162.1:0-1653 GCA_036399715.1 Rubricoccaceae bacterium | reverse complement strand
CCCGCGGCCACGGTCGCCTCGTTCGGCGGCGGGGCGGTCGGCGGCACGGCGGCGACGAACGCGGCCGGCACCACGGCGACCTTTGGGGCCGGGGGCTCGCTGACGGTCAATGCCGACGGGAGCTACTCGCTCACGGCGCCGGCCGGATTCGCCGGCCCACTCGCGTTCGAGTACCGCCTCGCCAACAGCGCCGGCGGAGACGTCGCCTCTGTGACGGTCACGGTCACGGTGCCCGTGGCCCCGACGGCGGCAGCGGACGGGCCGACGGCGACGAGCGTACCGGGCGACCCGTACCACGCGGCCTTCAACACGGCGTTCGCGCTGGCTGCGCCGGGTGTCATCGCCAACGACAACCTGGGCACCCCGGTCGCGACGGCCACCTCGTTCGGCGGCGGCTCGCTCGGCGGAGCCGTCACGGCCAACGCGGCCGGCGCCACGGCGACGTTCGGGACGGGCGGCTCGCTGACGGTGAACGCCGACGGCTCGGTCGCCTTCACGCCGCCCTCCGGATTCACGGGCCTCTTCACGTTCGGGTACCGGACCGCGAACGTCCGCGGCACCTCCGACGCGCAGGTGACCATCGCCGTCGGGGTCCGGCCCGCCGCCGCGGCCGACACGTACACGCCGGTCCTCGTGGGTAACGTCTCCATCAACACCGGGAGGTCGACGCAGTTCAACGTCACGTCGAACGACACGGGCACCTCGATCGTCCCCGCCCTCGTCGGCGCGACGAACGGGACGGCCGTCGTCAACGCCGACGGCACGTTCACGTTCACCCCGACGCGGGGTTACGAGGGGCCCGCCTCGTTCTCGTACACGGTCACGAACGGGTTCGGGACGACGGCCCCGGTGACCGTCTCGCTGACCGTCGGGCCCCCGGTGTTCTTCGTCAACGCGGGCGCGGCAGCGGGCGGAGACGGCCAGTTCGGAGCGCCTTACAACACCTTGTCTGGACTCGCCGCGGCCAACAACGGGACCGGGACCAACCCGGCCACAGGCGACCGGGTCTTCCTCTACACCGGGGCCTACTCGGGCACCGTGACGCTGCTGGGCGGGCAGCAGCTCGTCGGCCAGGGCGCGACCGGCGCCTCGTTCGGCGCGGTCCTCGGGGTCACGTGGCCGGCCGACGCCGGACCCGAGCCGACCGTCAACGGGACAGCCCCGACGATCACCTCGGCCACGACCGGCGTCACGCTCGGGAGCGGCAACACGCTCCGGGGGTTCAACCTCGGCAACGTGACGACGGGGGCCGCGCTCTCCGGCACGGGCTTCGGAACGCTCGTCGTCTCGGGCGTGGGGATCAACACGACGGGCCAGGCGCTCAGCCTGACGACGGGGACGCTGAACGGCGGCTTCACGCAGCTCCGCTCGACGGGCGGCACGAACAACGTCTTCCTCTCGGGCGTGGCGACGACCGGGACGTCCACGCTCGGCGGCGCCGGCGACGTCCTCTCCGGCGCGACCGGCGACGCCGTCGTGGTCGCGGGTGGGACCGGCTCGTTCACGTACTCCGGCAACGTCACCCAGGCCAGCAACGCGGCGACGGTGAACGTGTCCGGCGGGCACTCCGGGACGCTGACGTTCCAGACGGGGACGGTGAGCGCGACGAACGGGACCGGGCTCCAGTTCAACAATGCCGACGGCACGTACGCC
>DASWMO010000161.1:0-2239 GCA_036399715.1 Rubricoccaceae bacterium | reverse complement strand
CGGGGGCCACCCGACTGGGCGCCGCCCTTCGGCGGGCCGCTGCGGCGCGTGTCGCCGTGCCGTGGAGCGTCGCGGCGCGGTTCGTCGCGGCGCGCCTCGCCGCGCGCGGGGCCGTCCGCGCCCGGGCCGTCGGAGCGAGGGGTGTCGTGCCGCGGGCCGTCGCGGCGGCTGTCGTAGCGCCGCGAGGCACCTGAGCGCTCGTCCGAGGCGGCCGGCGCCTCGGGGCGCTTGGTCGACAGGTTGATCGTTTTCTGGACGACCGGCACGAAGCCTTTCGGGCGCTTCGCCTTCGCGGGCGAGGTGCCGGACGAGAGGTCGAGCGTGAACGGGCCGCGCGGCGGCGTGCCGCCCGGCGTCTCGCCGGGTGAACCCGGCCCTGGCGTGGAATCAGACATGGCGGTCGGCGCTCAGGCGCCGGAGACGTGTTCGTAAACCGCCGCCTCGCCGTCGGACCCGATCAGCAGGACGTCGTAGGGCTGGCGCGTGTCGCCCTGCTCCATCCCGACCGACCCGAGAGGCATGCCCGGCACGGCGATGCCGCGGGCGTCGGGCCGCTCGGCGAGCAGGCGTCGGACCGCACTCGGCGGCACGTGTCCCTCGACGGTATAGCCGCCGACGGTCGCCGTGTGGCACGCCGCGAGGTCGCCCGGCATCCCGAGGCTGTCGCGGACTGCTGTCAGGCGGTCCGTCTCGACCGTCTCGACGCGGAAGCCCTCGCGGGCCATCGCCTGCGCCCACATCGAGCAGCAGCCGCACGTGGGCGACTTGTAGACCGTCAGGACCGGCGCGTCGGCGTCCGCGGCCGGGGCGGGGGTGTCGACGGAAGCGTGGGGCGACGAGGCGTCCGGCGCCACGGCGGGCGTCGGTGCGTCGGGTGCGCACGCGGCGAGGGCGAGCAGCGCAGCGAGGACGAGGCGGGACATGGGTTCGCCCGGCGGAGCCGGGATAGCCGCGGTGCGCTACTGCGCGCGCGGCGGGGCGATGGCGCCGCCGGGCGGCGTCTGGATCGGGCCAGCGTTCATGCCGCCCGTCTCGGGCGTCGCGTCGCCCTCGGCGACCGTGCCGAGGCGCGGCGTCGGGACGGGCGCACTCGCGCCCCCGGAGAGGGCCGTCCCGGCGTTAGCCGCACCGAAGGACGACGCGCCGGACGTGCTGCCCAGCGGCTCGACGAGGTCGCGGCGGTCGGCGTTGTCGACGGCGTCGCGGTGCGCGGCCCGCGCGCCGTTGTCGTCGTGGATCGGCGAGCCGCCGTCGGGGCGGTGCTCGAACATGCAGCCGGAGAGCGCGGCGGCGAGGACGAGAGGAGCGAGGCGGAGCATGGGGTCGGAAGCGTTGGAGGCGGGGCGTCGGGCCCGTAATCTCGCACGGCCAACGCCCCGACGCTGCCCCCCGATCCCGTGTCCGACGCCCCTTCACAGGCCCCGCCGCCCGCGGCCGCCGCGGCGCCCGCCGAGGTCGCCGCCGCCCTCGCCGCGGCCGACCCGCGCCTCGGGCCCGTCTTCGACGCCGCCGGCCCGTTCGATCCGGGCCGCCCGACCGACGAGACGGCGACGGCGCTCGTCCGGTCGGTCGTCTACCAGCAGCTCTCGGGACGCGCCGCGGCGACCATCCACGGGCGCGTCCTCGCCGCCTTCGGCGACGGCAAGACGCCGGACCTCGCCGCGATCTCCGCCGCCCCGGACGACACCCTCCGCGCGTGCGGGCTCTCGCGCGCAAAGGTTCTCGCCCTCCGCGACATCGCCGAGCGCGCCCTCGACGGCCGCCTGCCCGACCGCGCTGCCCTTGAGGCCATGCTCGACGACGCCGTTGAGCGTGCGCTCGTCGCCGTGCGCGGCGTCGGCCCGTGGACGGCCCAGATGCTGATGATGTTCACGCTCGGCCGGCCCGACGTGTGGCCCGTCCTCGACCTCGGCGTCCAGGAGGGCTTCCGCATCCTCTCCGGCGCCGACGCCCGTCCGACGCCCGCCGAACTCGCGGTCGCGGGCGAGCGCTACCGCCCCTACCGCTCGGCCGCCGCGTGGGCCATGTGGCGCGTCGTCGACTTGGCCCGCGCGGAGAAGGGATGAATCGGCTGGGCCGACCGGGCTGATTCTCTCGGGAGCGGTTCCGCTTTTCTCGCTGCCTCGCTGGGCTTGCGCGGTGAATCACCGCCGCGGAGCGCGCAGTGGCGCGCCTCTACGAATGCGGTTCGGGAGGAACGAAGGCGAGGTGCCGCACACAACCGCGGCGCCGCGGAGAA
>DASWMO010000160.1:0-3334 GCA_036399715.1 Rubricoccaceae bacterium | reverse complement strand
AATGCGGGAATGCTGGAAATGCACGAATGCCGAGCGAGACGATTAGCCTCCCCTCCCAGACGGGAGGGGCCGGGGAGGGTGACTTGCACTCCCGTTCGACCCGGTACTCCGCCAAGGCACTGCGCGACCTCTTCGCCTCGGTGATGGGCGAGACGCCTCGGCCGGTGTTTCCTTGCGGTTCGCCCTCCGCCCCGATGGCCGGCTTCCCGTTTCCCCGCCACACCGTCTTCTGGCGCGTCGCCGGCGTGCTCGTCGGCGTGCAGGTCGCGACGGCGCTCGTCGCGGTCGCCCTCAGCGCGGCGTTTGCGAGCGCCCGAAGCGAGCGCCTCGTCCGCGGGACGGTCGAGCTGCGGCTCGACGCGCTCGCCGAGGAGGTCGAGACGCGCGCGGCGACCGACGTCTTCGGCAGCCTCCGCGTCCCGGCGCGCCTGCGGCCGGACCTCGTGACGCGCTTCCCGGACCCGCTCGCCATCCTCGACGCGACCGGCGCCGTCGTCGACACGTTCGGCGCCGGCGGGCGCGTCCCGAGCGTCCCCGCGGCGGCCGTCGCCGCGCTGGACTCGGGCCGCGTCGCCGTCGTGACGGGCGGCGCGGACGGTTCGTGGGCGCTCGCGCCTCTGCTCGCGCCCGACGGTCTGCCAGCCGGCGCGGTCCTCGTCCGCCCGCTCACGCGCACGCTGGACGAGGAGCTTCGCGAGACGCGCGAGGCCTTTCGCACGGCAACGCTCGTCACGGCCTTTCTGGCAGCCCTCGTCGCGCTCGGGCTCGGCGCCGTCGTGACGGCGCGCCTCGTCCGGCCGCTGCGCCGCATGACCGCGCGCGTCGAGCGCCTCGGGGCCGGCGACGCCGCGGGCCGGCTGCCCGACGAGGGGCCCGACGAGATGGGACGCCTCGCGGCCGGCATCAACGACATGGCCGCGCGCGTCGAGGCGTCGATCGCCGACCTGCGGGCGACGGACCGCCTCCGCCGCGACCTCGTCGCCAACGTCGGGCACGACCTGCGGACGCCGCTCGCGGCGCTCGCGGCGGGACTCGAAGAGGCGGAGCGCTTCGCGGCCGAGGGCCGTCCGGCCGACGCTGCCGACGCCCTCGCTGCCGCGCGCCGGCAGGCGGCCGGCGCGGCCGACCTCGTCGCCGACCTCTTCGAACTGAGCCTGCTCGACCGCCCCGAGGCGCCGCTGCGCCTCGCGCCGGTCCCGCTCGGCGAACTCGCCGCCGACGTCGCCGGCCGCTTCGAGCGGACGTTCGCCGCGGCCGGCATCGCCTTCGTCCGCGACCTCCCCCCCGGCCTGCCCGTCCTCGACGCCGACGGCGCCCGGCTCGTCCGCCTGCTCTCGAACCTGCTCGACAACGCCGCGCGCCACACGCCTCGGGGCGGGACCATCACCCTCGGCGCTCGCGCGGACGCCGACACGGCCACGGTCTGGGTCGCGGACACGGGCGTCGGCATCGCGCCCGACGACCTCCCGACGGTCTTCGAGCGCTACGCCCGCGGCACGACCGCCCGCACGCGCGGCGTCGAGGGGACCGGCCTCGGGCTCGCCATCGCCCGAGCCGTCGCATCGGCCCACGGCGGGACGCTGACGGCCGAGAGCGCACCGGGTGCCGGGGCGCGCTTTACGCTGTCCGTGCCCCGGCATCCGCGGGGTGCGGATATTTTAGCACCGATGCCGAGCGAGGCGCCGGCCTCGGTACTTTGACGCTTGCCCGGCCGTTCGATGCTCTCGCACCTCTGATCGCCCTATGTTTGTTTTGACCGTCTCGCGCCGCACGCCGGCGCTCGTTGCCCTCGTTCTGCTGTCCCTCTCCGCGGCGGCCCAGACGCCGGCACTGCGCCCGGCGACTTCTGCCGGGACGGCGTCGGCTCGGGCGCGCCTCACGCTGGACAACCTCTTCGCGGGCCCCGAGTTTTTCGGGACCGCCTTCGAGGGCGGCCGCTGGGCGGATGCCGGCGCCGTCCTCCGCTCGCTCGACACCGACACCGAGGCGGGCACGACGAGCCTCGTCGAGCTGAACCTGACGACGAACCAGCGGCGGACGCTCATCGACGGCGCGCGCCTCGTGCGCCCCGACGGCGAGGGCCTGCTCGCGGTCGAGGACTACGCCTACTCCGCCGACGGCACCAAGGCGTTGCTGTTCACGGACTCCGAGCGCGTGTGGCGCCTCAACACGAAGGGCCTGTACTATGTCGTCGACCTCGCCTCGGGCCGGGTGACGCCCGTCGCGGACCGCTCGAAGGGGCTCCAGATGTTCGCCAAGTTCTCCCCCGACGGCCGGCAGGTCGCCTTCGTCCGCGACCGCAACCTGTTCGTGACCGACCTTGCGAGCGGGCAGGAGCGCGCGCTCACGACGAACGGCGCCGCCGGGACGATTATCAACGGCACGTTCGACTGGGTCTACGAGGAGGAGTTCGGCCTCCGCGACGGCTTCCAGTGGTCGCCCGACGGCCAGCGCATCGCGTTCTACCAGCTCGACGAATCCGCGACGCGCGACTTCCAGATCACCAACTTCCAGACGCTCTACCCCGAGTACCAGGCCTTCCGCTACCCCAAGGCCGGTGAGGCCAACGCGGAGATCCACGTCGGCGTGATCGACGTGGCGACGGGCGAGACGCGCTTTCTCGACACCGACACGTGGGGCTCGGGCGGCGCGGAGCACGAGTACATCGCCGGGATGGGCTGGACGCCCGCGCTCGCCGACGGCGGATCCGACGTGTGGATGCTGCGCCTGAACCGCAACCAGAACCACGTCGACCTGATGTACGCCGACCCGGCGGGGACGGCCGCGCGGACGGTCCTGTCGGAGGAGAACGACTCGTACATCGAGGTCGAGACAGGTTTCTCGGACGTCGCGACGGGCACGATCACGTACCTCCGCGACGGGCAGCACTTCGTGTGGCGCTCGGACCGCGACGGCTACGGGCACCTCTACCTCTACACGAACGACGGCACGTTCGTGCGGCAGATCACGCAGGGCGCTTGGGACGTGACCAACTTCCACGGCGTCGACGAGCGGGCGGGCGTGGCGTACGTGACGACGACGGCCGAGAACTCGCGCGAGCGGCACCTCTACCGCGTCCCGCTTACGGGCGGGACGCCCGTCAAGCTCACGCAGGGCGCGGGCTGGCACGACGTCGACGTCTCGCGCGACTTCGCCTACTTCACCGACACGTACTCGACGCAGACCATGCCGCCCGTGACGAGCCTCGTCCGGACGACCGGCGAGCGCGTCTCGGTCCTCGACGACAACGCGGCCCTCATCGAGCGCCTCGCGGCCTACGACCTCCCGACGCCCGAGTTCATGACGGTCCCGGCGGCCGACGGGACGCCGCTGG
>DASWMO010000159.1:0-4663 GCA_036399715.1 Rubricoccaceae bacterium | reverse complement strand
GTTCTTGGTTCTCCCGCCCCGTCCGCCGCGACAGGCCCTGCGCTCCCGGAGTGCACGCCTCTGGGATGGATCCTCACCCGTGAGGGTCCACGCCAGCCGCCGGCCGCCGACACGGTGC
Organism: Rubricoccaceae bacterium; assembly: GCA_036399715.1. Classification (GTDB taxonomy): domain Bacteria; phylum Bacteroidota; class Rhodothermia; order Rhodothermales; family Rubricoccaceae; genus DASVSE01. The sequence continues at coordinate 4,545 of DASWMO010000159.1, read as the reverse complement.
GGGCATCGCCCGAGTGGCTGATCCCCCGCAGCCTCCGGTCCCGCTCTCTCCCCAGCCCCCCTGCGCCATGGCCACTGCCAAGGCCCCGGCCGCCGACCTCTCGTCCGGCCTCCGCTTCCCCCGCGTGTTCTCGACCGCCGGTCAGAACCCTTTCGACAGCGTGAGCTGGACGACCCGCGACGCCGCCATCCGCAACTTCGCCGGCGAGGCCATCTTCGAGCAGCGCGGCGTCGAGTTCCCGGACACGTGGAGCCCGCTCGCGGTCAACGTCGTCGCGTCGAAGTACTTCTACGGCGACCTCGACGCCGGCAACGGCACGCCGGGCCCGGATGGCGGCCAGCGCGAGCACAGCCTCCGCCAGCTCGTCCACCGCGTCACGCGGACGATCGCGGACTGGGGCAAGGCCGGCCGCTACTTCGCGACCGAGGACGACGCCGAGGCGTTCTACGACGAGCTCACGTGGCTCTGCACGAACCAGGTCGGCGCGTTCAACAGCCCCGTCTGGTTCAACGTCGGCCTCCATGCGCAGTACGGCGTCCGCGACTCGGGCGGCAAGACGATCTCAGCCGTCGACCTTGACGAGGCCAGCCCGACCTACGGCGAGATCATCGCCGTGGACCCGTACGAGCGGCCGCAGGGCTCGGCCTGCTTCATCATCTCGGTGAAGGATTCCGTCGACGACATCTGGAAGCTCATGGGCGAGTCCGCCCGGCTGTTCAAGTTCGGATCGGGCGTCGGGGCGGACTGGTCCGCGCTGCGCTCCAGCCACGAGAAGCTCTCGGGCGGCGGCCAGCCGTCGGGTCCGGTGAGCTTCATGAAGGTCCAGGACGCGACGGGCGGCACGATCAAGTCCGGCGGCAAGACGCGCCGCGCGGCGATCATGCAGACGCTCAAGGCGTGGCACCCGGACATCCTGGAGTTCGTGCACGCCAAGCAGGACGAGGAGCGCAAGGCGTGGGCGCTCATCGAGGAGGGCTACGACGGCTCGTTCAACGGCCCCGCCTACGGGTCGGTCGCGTTCCAGAACGTGAACCAGTCGGTCCGCCTGGACGACGCCGTGATGGAGGCCGCCCGCGACGGGCAGCCGTACGCCCTCCGCGCCGTCACGAGTGGTGAGACCGTCGAGACGGTCGACGCGCGCGAACTGCTGATGGCCATCGCCGAGGGCACGCACGTCTGCGGCGACCCCGGCGCGCAGTACGAGGACACGATCCAGCGCTGGCACACCTGCAAGACGGACGGCCCGATCAACTCCAGCAACCCGTGCTCGGAGTACATGTTCTTGGACGACTCAGCGTGCAACCTCGCCTCGCTGAACCTCCGCAAGTTCCAGAACGCCGACGGCTCGTTCGACGTCGTGAAGTACCGGGCCGCGGCCCGGACCTTCCTCGTCGCCCAGGAGATTCTCGTCGACCGCGCGGGCTACCCGTCGGACCGGATCGCGCTCAACAGCCACCGCTACCGGCCGCTCGGGCTCGGCTTCGCCAACCTCGGCGCGCTCCTGATGTCGATGGGCCTGCCGTACGACTCCGACGAGGGCCGCGCCGTCGCCGGCGCCCTCATGGCCATCGAGCACTGCGAGGCCTATGCCTGCTCGGCCGAGATGGCCGCGGCCGTCGGGCCGTTCGCCGGCTACGCCGCCAACCGCGAGCCGATGCTGGAGGTCATGCGCATGCACCGCGACGCCGTCCAGACCATCGGCGCGACGTGCCCGCTTCCGCTCCGCGAGGCGGCGCAGGAGTGTGCGGACCGCATGGTCGCGCTCGGAGAAGTCCACGGCTACCGGAACGCGCAGGTCACCGTCCTCGCCCCGACGGGCACCATCGGCTTCATGATGGACTGCGACACGACGGGCGTCGAGCCCGACATCGCGCTCGTGAAGTACAAGCTGCTCGCCGGCAAGGGCGAGGGGCTCATGAAGATCGTCAACGGGACCGTCGGGTCCGCGCTCGCGCAGCTCGGCTACTTGGACGCCGAGGCGGTCGAGATCATGGCGTACATCGATGCGAACGACACCATCGAAGGCGCGCCGGGCCTTCGCGACGAGCACCTCGCAGTCTTCGACTGCGCGTTCAAGCCGCACAACGGCACGCGCTCGATCACGCACACGGGCCACATCCGGATGATGGCGGCCGTCCAGCCGTTCATCTCGGGCGCGATCTCGAAGACGGTCAACCTGCCCGAGACTGCCACGCCCGAAGACATCTACGAGGCCTACATGGAGTCGTGGCAGCTCGGCCTGAAGGCGGTCGCGATCTACCGCGAGAACTCCAAGCGCTCGCAGCCGCTCTCGACCAAGAAAGGCGGCAACACGGCCGCGACGAAGGCCGAACTCGCCGCGGAGGCGGCCGAAGCGTCGGCCGCGGGCGACGGCGCGAGCCGCCCGCTCGCCGAGCCGGTCCTCGTCGAGCGCATCGTCGAAAAGGTCGTCTACAAGCCGGTCCGCAAGCGCCTGCCCGACGAGCGGCCGAGCGTCACGCACAAGTTCTCGGTCGCCGGCCACGAGGGCTACCTCCACGTCGGGCTCTACGCCGACACGGGCCTGCCGGGGGAGATCTTTATCACGATGGCCAAGCAGGGATCGACGATCGCGGGCCTGATGGACTCGTTCGCGACGGCGATCTCGCTCGCATTCCAGTACGGCGTCCCGCTGGACGACCTCGCGCGCAAGTTCTCGCACGTCCGCTTCGAGCCGGCGGGCTTCACGACGAACCGGCAGATCCCGATCGCCAAGTCGATTACGGATTACATCTTCCGCTACCTCTCCTTGAAGTTTCTGGAAGCGCCGGTCGCGGACCCCGAGGAGGCCTCCGTCACACCGGACGTCGCCGTGTCAGCCGAGGTCGCACGTCACGGTGCGGCCGAGGACCGTGTGCAGGCCGACCTGTTCGCGGCCAGCCTCGGCGACGGCGGCGGGGCCGCCAGTGCGCCGTCTATGGTCGGGGGCACGGTCGAGCAGTTCATGGCCGAGGCGCGGCCATCTGCGTTCCGCAACCAGGAGGACGCGCCGGGGTGCCCGTCGTGCGGCTCCATCACCGTCCGCGCCGGGAGCTGCTACAGCTGCCCGAACTGCGGCACCACGACCGGCTGCGGCTGAGCCTCGTTCGTCGTGATTTTCCGCGCGCTCGGCAAGCAATGGAGCCGGGCGCGCTTCCTCATCACAGTGCGAATGAGTCGTCGTCCAATTCCGCCATAGAAAGAAAGAGGCCCCGCAGTTGGCGCTGCGGGGCCTCTCTAAACCTGTGTTTACCGAGCGCGTGTCGAAGCGGACGGCCATCACGAGGAGGGACTCAGATGGTACGAAGAGCTTCGGTACGACGCAAGACGTCAACCGACGATGACCCTGTCATCGTTCTCAGATCTTCCACCATGAGTACCCCCCATTTCGTCATTGAAGCCGCCGTAGACCGCATTCTGGATGCAGCCGGCTCGGTCGGTGCAGCCTTCGATTTGCAAGACCAAATCGAGAAGGCTGTCCAGAGAGGGATCGAGTCTGCGGCCTTACCACTCGACATTCCAGGCGCTTCTGCCTTCGCGGTCCCATTGAGCGGAGAGCGATGTGTCATCTTCAGTCTACGGGTCATCGAGGACGGGCTCGAGGTCATCGTCTGTGACGTCGCAGACTGCCCAGCGGAACGTCACCCTCAACTCACCCGGTTCGTGCGTCGGTGCTAGCAGGGTCGACGCCTGTGGCAGACCTGCAAACGAAAATCGCCCTTCCCGAGATAGAATCGGGAAGGGCGAACGTGGGCTCTACTGGATTCGAACCAGTGACCTCGTCGATGTCAACGACGCGCTCTAACCAACTGAGCTAAGAGCCCGAACGGGCAGGCGCGGACGCCTTCCGAGGGCCGAGAACATACCGACGCCTCGGACGCCGGGACAACCCGCCGCCGCCGCTGACGTGTGAAGCTCGACCAAAGGTTTCGCCCCGACCCACCGCTGGGTTCGAATGGCACCGCTCACCTAAGCGCAGGCTGCGGGTGCTCTACCCATTCAGGTGGCAGCGCATGGCGGTACGCGAGACATAGGTCCGGTCCATTCCACCTCGCCTCAGTCCAGGAGAACGGCAACCGCCATGCCACCCGGGCGGTGGCATACGCTTTGATTCCCACCCGGCATCCCGCCGCGCTCATGCCCGACCTTCACTCCGCGCCCCCCCCCACACCCGCCCCGTCCGGTGCGCTCCGACGCGCCGTCGGGGCGGCCAAGGACATTGCGGGCGCCTACGCGGATACGCCGGCGGGCTTCTGGCCGCTCTCGGGCCGCGCCTCGGCACTGGTCCGACGGGCCGGTGCGCCGGGCCAGACGGGGGGCACGTGGGTGCTCGTCACCTGCCGCTCGTCGGGGGAGCCGGGGCACGCGGCGCACCTCCGCGAGCGCTCGCTCACGGCCGCGCAGCGCTTCGCGCTCTCGCTCTGGCTCGACGGCCTCGACGCCGTCTGGACGGCCGAGGGGGTCCCCGACGGCGACGCCTTTCGCGCGGCCGGGCTCGCCATCGGCGCCGCGGAGCCGGTCGGGCTCGTGTGGGTGCCGGACGCCTGA
>DASWMO010000158.1:0-15809 GCA_036399715.1 Rubricoccaceae bacterium | reverse complement strand
GATGACGGACAGCACGGCGGCCCGCTCGAGCGCGTCGTTGATCTCCTGGCCCTCGCTCTCCAGCACGGCGTCCGGCGTGACCATGGCCCGGAGGACGCGGCGGCCGTCGGTGAAGTCGACGAAGAGGCGGGACGGGCGGCTCTCGGGCTCGGCCCCCGCCATCATCGACGTGGCCGACTCGAAGAACGGCCGGGCGAGGGCGGCCCGCTTGCGGCGGTAGTGCGCCGTCGCCTCGTTGAGGACGTGCTCGACGAGCCCGGCCTCGCCGAGCCGGTCGGCCTGTTCGGGCGTGACCTCGACGTCGAAGGCGAGCAGCCGGAGGAACGCCTCGCGCATCTCCGGGATCTCGCCGTTGCCGAAGTGCTCGCCGACCGTCCGCTCGACGAGCTCGCGGAGCATGTCGAGGATGTCGCCCTTGAGCCGGTCCCCTTCGAGCGCGTGCATCCGGCGGTCGTAGACGACCTCGCGCTGCGAGTTCAGGACGTCGTCGTACTCGAGCTGGCGCTTGCGGGCGGCGAAGTTGTTCTGCTCGACCTTGCCCTGCGAGCGCTCGACGCCCTTCGTGAGCCACTTGTGGGTGAGGACCTCGTCCTCCTCCATGCCCAGGCGGTCCATGATCTTGGCCGTCCGGTCGTGCCCGAAGAGGCGCATGAGGTCGTCCTCGAGCGACACGTAGAACTGGGACGCGCCGGGGTCGCCCTGGCGGCCCGAGCGGCCGCGGAGCTGGAGGTCGATGCGCCGCGAGTCGTGGCGCTCGGTCCCGAGGATGGCGAGCCCGCCGAGCTCCTGCACACCCGGCGCGAGCTTGATGTCGGTTCCGCGGCCGGCCATGTTGGTCGCGATCGTGACGGCGCCCTTCTGGCCCGCCTCGGCGACGATCTGCGCCTCGGCCATCGCGCGGCTGGACTTCGCGTTGAGGACGTTGTGCGGGATGCCGGTCCGCTGGAGCATGCGCGAGAGCTGCTCCGACGTCTCGACGCTGGCCGTGCCGATGAGCATCGGCTGGCCGGTCTTGTGGATCTCCTCGATGCGCGCGAGGAGGGCCTTGTACTTCGCGCGCTTGGTCTTGTAGATCAGGTCCTCGTCGTCCGAGCGGACGACCGGGCGGTTCGTCGGGATGACGACGACGGGGAGCTTGTAGATCTTGAAGAACTCCTCGGCCTCTGTCTCGGCCGTGCCGGTCATGCCGGCGAGCTTCGAGTAGAGGCGGAAGTAGTTCTGGATCGTGACCGTCGCGTAGGTCTGCGTCGCCGCCTGGACCTTCACGCGCTCCTTGGCCTCGATGGCCTGGTGGAGGCCGTCCGAGTAGCGCCGCCCGGCGAGGACGCGGCCCGTGTGCTCGTCGACGATCATCACCTTGTCGTCCTGCACGATGTACTCGACGTCCTTCTCGTAGAGCGTGTAGCCGCGCAAGAGCTGGTTGACGGCGTGGATGCGCTCGGACTTTTCGGCGTACTCGGTGTAGACGGCGCGCTTGGCCGCCTCGACGGCGTCGCGGAGTTCGCGGACCTTCTCCTGGAACGCCGCCTCGCGGGCCTCGGGCGCGATAGAGGCGTCGGCCTTGATCGCGTCGAGGGCGGCGTCCTTGTCGGCCTCGTACTGCCGCTCGATGGCGGCGACGGCCTCACCGACGTCGGGGATGATGAAGAAGCGGTCGTCCGTGCCCGCGGCCGTGCCGATGAGGTCGCGGCCGCGGTCGGTCATCTCGATCTGGTGGAGCTTCTCCTCGAGCGCGAAGAACAGCGGCTCGTCGACCTCCGGCATGCGCTTGGCGTTGTCCTGGAGGTACTCGAACTCGGTCCGCCGGATGAGCTGGTCTACGCCCGTCTCGCCGCGGACCTTGATGAGGCGCTTGTTCTTGGGGAAGCCGCGCTGGGCGCGGAGGAGCGCGAGGCCAGCCTCCTGTTCGGCGCGGTTGGCGCCCTTGCGGTCGCCCTTTTCCAGCAGTTCGTCGCGAAGCTTGAGCGCGCGCTCGCCGTCGGCGACGAAGGCCGCGACGACGCGCTGCTGCTCGCGGACGAGGCGGTCCACGAGCGGCTGGAACGTCTGGTACTCGTCGGTCTCGGGCGTCGGGACCGGGCCGGAGATGATGAGCGGCGTGCGGGCCTCGTCGATGAGGACCGAGTCGACCTCGTCCACGATCGCGTAGTGGTGGCCGCGCTGCGAGAGCTGGCCCGCCTCAGACACGAACGAGTTGTCGCGGAGGTAGTCGAAGCCGAACTCGTTGTTGGTGCCGTACGTGATGTCGGCGCGGTACGCGGCCCGGCGCTCCTGCGACTGCGGCTGGTGCTTGTCGATGCAGTCCACGGTCAGGCCGTGGAAGCCGAACACGGGCGTCATCCACTCCGAGTCGCGGACGGCGAGGTACGGGTTGACCGTGACCACGTGGACGCCGCGCCCGACGAGCGCGTTGAGGTAGATCGGCGCGACGGCCGTCAGCGTCTTGCCCTCGCCGGTCTTCATCTCGGCGACGGAGCCCTGGTGGAGCACAATCCCGCCGATCCACTGGACGTCGAAGGGGACCATGTTCCACTCGACGTCGCTCCCGCCGGCCATCCAGGACTTGCCGACGAAGCGGCGGCAGGTCTCCTTGATGACCGCGAAGGCGTCGGGCAGGAGGTCATCGAGTGTGTCCTCGGCGGCGTCGAGCCACTCGCCTTCGAGGTCGTCGAGGCGGGCGTAGAGGTCCTGGCGCTCGCGGACCGAGAGAGCCTCGGTTGCGGGGGCGGCGCCGTCGCCGGAGGCGTCGCTGTCGTCCTGGGTGCCGGCGGCGCGGAGGCGGGCGCGGGTCTCGTCGAGCTCGGCCTCGACCGGCGCGACGGCCTCGCGGATGCGGGCGCGGAAGCCGTCGGTGAGCGCGCGGAGCTCGTCGTCGGAGAGGCCGGTGAGGGCTTCGGCGCGGGCGTTGATGTCGGCGACGACCGGCCACAGCTTTTTGAGCGTGCGCTGGTTGCTGTCACCGCCGAAGACCTTACGGAGAGCGTTGAGCATCGGGATCGGACGGGTCGGGGGGGAGCGCGGCGGGCCGCCGGACGGGCGCGGCGAGGCGCACCCGGCAAGGTACGGGCACGGTGGAGCAAAGACCGATCCTGGACGGGCGCTCGTGTGCCCGGATACGGCGCACCGTCGGTCTCCGCGCGTTCTTCGGCGGGCCGGCGACCGCGGCGCGCTCGAAGACCTCGGTCTGCTGGAGCGCCGCCGGGCGGGGCGGGTGCAGGCGATGGACCAGGCGCACAACTTCTACTCGTCGGCGCTGGCGCGGCCGGACCTGGCGACGCAGCTGGACGCGGTCGGGCAGGACAAGGCGACGCTTCAGGCCGGGCTGGCGCGGGTCGAGGCCGTCGCGGAGACGCGGGGCGAGCAGCAGGGCGAGCGCGCGGACGCGAAGCAGGCGACGGCGGCGAAGCGCAAGGCGAAGCAGGCCCTCGACACGTGGATGGTGCCCTTTCTGGAGAAGGCGCGGACGGAGTTCTCGGACGTCCCGGAGGCGCGGCTCGGGCTGTGAGCGTACGGGGCGCCCTGCCCGCTCGACGGCCGGTGCTGTAACAGAACAGCTTTGCATTCAGCCGCGCCGCTCGAGACGCGTCGGCTGCAACGCCGGGTCGGGCGGCATCCTACACCGGAGACGCGTCAGGCTCATCCTGCATCAGCAGCGCCCGGCCCTCGCGGCAGACCGTGTCAGAGAATCCGGTCGAACGACGCTCCGTTGAACTTGAACACGCCATTCCCTGCCAGCCACAGGTCGCCATGGCGGTCCGTGTAGATCCCCATGACGTCCTTGCTCGTCAGCCCGTCTTCGGCCGTGTAGTTCCTCAACGACCTGCCGTCGTATCGCCACGCACCAGACCCGACGGTGCCGAACCAGATGTTCCCCCCACGGTCTTCTCCAATCGAGAACACCCGGTGCAACGTGGGGGATCCGTCCGTTACGTCCCCGAGCTGAGGGACCGTTCTCCCACCGTGCGGCCCCAAAAAGCCAAGCCCGTTCTCCTGCGTGAACTGGGTGAAGGTGTGTCCGTCGTGCAGGATGACCCCGATCCCGTTGTTCCCGATCCAGAGCCTCCCCTGGCTGTCCTCGAAGACGCTACGGACGTGGAGCCAACCGGTGCTCTCGTTGAGCCCTAAGCGCTCGTCGTCGATGACGGTGAAGGACTGGCCGTCGTATCCGAACACCGCGCCGTACGTCGCGAGCCAGAGCCTCCCGTTTCTCCCCCTGGCGATGCCTGTCGTCGCGTAGCCCTGGTCACGAATTACGGGGGCCGGGAATGCCAGATAGGTGAAGGTCTCTCCGTCGTACCGATACACCCCCGGCTGCGCTTCCGTCTCGGTCGCCCCGGCCGACCCGTCCTCCTTGAACCACAGGTCCCCCGGGCTCAGTTGCCAGTCGTCCCTCGATGTGTAGTCCCTGTCGGTGGGGGCGATGATCTTCTCGCCGTCGAAGCCGCTGATTCCGACGCCTCCCTCGAACCAGACGACTCCGTTTCTATCCTCGCGGATCGACCTGATCTGGTTGTCGCTCAGGCCGTCTTCCTCGGTGAAATAGGCGAGGCTCTCGCCGTCGAAGCGGGCGACCCCCTCGTTCCAACTCCCGAACCAGTAGTTGCCCTTGCTGTCCTCGAGGATGGAGCGGACGGTCTCGAACCGGAGCCGTGCAGGCGGACCGGTGGCGCTGTCGTCCTGCTCCGATCTCGGCACGTCCTGCTCCGTCGTGCAGGAGGTCGCGGGAACGAGGGCAACCATGACGACTGCTGCCAGAGCCCTACGGGCCTGACCGCGTGTCATCAGCTGCTCCATGTCAAGGATGGTCTAGTTGTAGTCTCGGGGCTCATAGAAACTCCTTGTCTGCCCAACTACTACTTCAGCGGTGGGCGTGCCGCATAACGGACAGAAAGTGCCGGACTGACGCCAAGATAGGCCGCCTCGCGCTCCCCCTGTTCAGGGTCACGCGACGTCGGCACGCGCGGTCACGGCTCGGACGCCCGCGGGTCGCCCGTGCGCGCCAGCCACGCGCGGAGCTGCGGCGGGCGGTAGCCCGGGTCGGCGTCCCAGCGCGCGAGCGCGCTCGGGTGGACGGTCTGCGTCGGGTCCGGGTGGAGCGCACCGTCGCGGTCTTTCGAGAAGCCGATCCGCCGGTCGACGGCGGGCATGAGCCGGTAGGGGCCCTTTCGCGACACGTGCTGGACGCCCGCCGGCTCGGGGCGGAGCGGGTGCCGGGCCAGCATCGGGCCGTCGAGTGCGAGCCCGGCCGCCTCGGCGCGGGCGAGCATCCAGTCCAGCGTGAGGTCCGACAACCCCGTCTCGGGGTACCCGCCGCCGACGTCGCCGTGGACGCCGGGAAACCACACCTGCTCGACCGACTGGCCCGGCTTGGGGACGTGGAGCCACGTCGTCGGCAGGAACGGCGGGCGGCGCTCGTCGATGGCGAGGGCGTGGCAGGCCTCCTGGACCGAGCCGCTGAGTTCGGTGTCGTGGAACGTGTACGACTGGCGCGTGAGCCCCCGCAGCCCGTGGAGCGGGATGCCGAGCGACCCGACCGTATCCCAGACGCCGACAAACCGGATGCGGACCGCCTCGTCGCCGCACCACGCGAACCGCGTCCGGAACTGGACCGCGTCGGGGTGCTCCGGGCTCGGGATGCTCCGGTACAGCCGCCGCGCGGCGACGTACTCGTCCATCGCGTCCTGCCGCAGGAGGCCGCACCGGCGCAGGAGCCCGGCGAGGCTGCGGGCCGTGAAGGCGCCCCGGCTGAACCCGAACAGGAAGACCTCGTCGCCCGGCTCGTAGTTGGCGATAAGGAAGCGGTACGCCTCGTAGATGTTGTCCTCGAGCCCGGCCCCGAAGGCGCCGCCCGAGAGCCGGTCGATGCCCCGCTGCGTCCCGACGCCCTGGCCGTAGAAGATGACCTGCGAGGCACCGCTCGGGTCGCGGTTGGCGATCCGGAGGGCGAGCTTGAGGACGTTCGTAGGGCTGTAGACGCCGGCCCGGTACTGGTCCGCACGGTTCCAGGTCCCGTCGCAGCAGAGGGCGAGGCGCTTCATGGAGGTGACGCGGAGGCCCGCCGATGGTACGCCGGAACGGCCGCAGGGCGACACTGCCGACGCGAGGCTCGGGGCGCCACGCCCACGCGCTCGGCCGCCACGGTCTGCACGCGCCCGACCGTCTCTCGGGTCCGCCGCCGGTTCGGGAGGATTCTGCCGCTTACAGGTAACCGGGGCGGCGTCTTTCCATTCGCCCGGCTCACCCTCACCCGCACCCATGCAGAGCAGGACCCTCCTCAACGCCGCCGCGCGCCTCGCCGTTTTCTCTATCACGCTCGGCCTCCTCGTGGCCTGCGACAGCGGCACGACAGACGTCCCACCCGGTCCGGGCCCGGACCTCACGCCGGTCGCCCAGGCCTGCGACGCGCCGCCCTTCGGCGGGACGGTCTTTATCACGTCGACGCTCATCACGGCCGCGGACCCCACGGCGTATACCGGCGCCACGTCGGCGGGGCGCGGCAGCCGCCGGATGTTCGACCGCCGCGTGGACGGCTGGATCACGGTCGACGCCTACCTCGTCCGTCTGGCGTTCAGCGACGGGCCCGACGTCGAGGTCCAGGTCAACCCGGAGGTCGGGAGCGCGGACATCGCGCTCGCCGAGGCGCGCCGGTTCGGGCCGTCCATCGGGCAGCTTCCGCACGCCCTCCGAACCGACGTCCGGACCGTCTGGATTCACCGCGGGACGCAGCCGTTCGGGGGCGGCAACGAGAACCTGCTCATCCACACGGGCCAGGCCGACCTCTACGACGCCGACGGCGTCCTCGAAGAGGCGCTCGTCCACGAGGCGGCGCACACGTCGCTCGACGCCGCCCACGCCGGGTCGGCGTACTGGACCGCGGCGCAGCAGGCCGACCAGTGCGCGGTCTCCGTTTACGCCCGCGACAACCCGACCCGGGAGGACATCGCGGAGAGCTTTCTCCCGTACCTCGCCCTCCGCCGCCGCCCCGGCAGCCTCTCCGCCGACGACCGGGCCGCGGTCGCGGCCTCGATGCCGAACCGGATCGCGTACTTCGACTGGCTCGCGCTCGACCTCTCCCCGTTTGCCGAGTAGGGTATGCGTTATCGGGACAGGGCGACACGAGCCGCCGGCGTTACCACCCCGCAGCGCCGGGGAGGGCCGCACCCGTAGCTTCGCCGCCTCGGACTGCCCCCGCCCGATGGACGCCCCCCTCCCCCTCGTCTCGACCGACCTGCTGACGGCCCTCGTGACGGCCGCCGGTGAGCGCCTCGACGCGAGCGACACGTGGCTGGACCTGTTCGGGACGGACGCGCTCTGGGGCCGCCTCCCGCTCGACGACGCGCGGTTCGCATCCGATTACGTCGTCGAGGCCGCGCGTGGCGGGCCGGTCTCGCACCAGGTTTTTCTCGTCGACCGCGCCGACGGCGGCGACCTCCCGACGCCGGTCCTGATCCACTTCCAGCCCGTCCGGATGCCGGGCATGGAGTCTGGCCGCTTCCCGGTCTTCATCGTGGGCGAGGTGCTGCGCGAGCCCGCCTCGTGGGCAGCCGAACAGACGCGGCGGCGGCGCTTCGAGATGCTCGGCCGCATGACGATGGGCGTCGCGCACGACTTCAACAACCTGCTCACGACGGTCCTCGGGCACGCCGAACTCATCGGGTCGGACCTCGACGCGTGCGGGGCGCCGCCCGAGGCGTTCGGCCACCTCGCGACGCTCGGGCAGGCCGCCGGCGACGGCGCCGCGCTCGTGCGCCGCATCCAGCAGTACCTCCGCAACGACAAGCAGGAGCGCGCCGAGCCGGTCGCGCTCCACGAGCTCGCGGCCGAGGTCCTCACGCTCACCAAGCCGTACTGGCACAACGAGCCCCGCCGGACCGGCATCGCGATCACGGTCGACGCGGACCTCCAGACCGTGCCGGCCATCCCGGGCACGCCGACCGAGCTGCGCGAGGTGCTCGTGAACCTCGTCCTGAACGCCGTCCAGGCGATGCCGGCCGGCGGCACGCTCCGCGTCGCGACGTCGACGGCACCGGGCGGCGTCGCCGTCGAGGTGTCGGACACCGGCGAGGGCATGTCCGAGCGCGTCCAGCGGCGCATCTTCGAGCCGCTCTACACGACCAAGGGCACGGCCGGGACGGGCATGGGCCTGACGGTCTCGCAGGGCATCGTGCAGGAGCACAACGGGCGGATCGAGGTCCAGAGCGCGCCCGGGCGCGGGACGCGCTTCCGGCTCGTCTTCCCGCTCGCGACGGCCGCGCCAGCGCCGGTCGCCGCGGAGCCGCCCGACGCCGACCGGCACGAGGCGCCCGCCCGCGCCTCGGACGACCGTGTCTCGGATGCTCGCCCCTCTGACGCACGTCCCGCGGCGCGCACGCCCGCGCAGAGCGCCCGCCCGCTCCGCATCCTCGTCGTCGACGACGAGCCGATGGTCCGCCTCGTCACGACGAAGCTGCTCCGAATGCGCGGCCACACCGTGGACGACGTCGACGGCGGGCAGGCGGCGCTGGACAGCCTCGACGGCGTCGTGTACGACCTCGTCGTGACGGACCTCTCGATGCCGGGCATGTCGGGCCGCGAGCTCGCTGCCGAAGTCCGGGCGCGCTTTCCGGCCCTCCCTGTCGTGCTTCTCACCGGCGACACCGACGTGCGCGCCGAAGGGTCGGACGTTGCCGAGGTCGTCCGCAAGCCGTTCCAGATCGACGCGCTCGAGGCCGTCGTCCAGCGCGTCGTGGGCTAGGTCGGGAAATGTGTTCGATCTGTGTGACTGGATCCCGGCGCGGCGCGGCTGTGTCAGAGTGTCCCACTCTCTCTGCCCCGCCATGCGCATTCTCTCCCTCGCCCTCGTCGGGCTGACCCTTCTCGGCGGCTGCTCGTCTGGCCGCGACGTCTACAACCGCGCTGACCGCTACGACCGCACCTCGCGCTCGTATCCGGCGTCGGCACGGACCACGCAGGGCGGCCAGGCGCGCTACGCGGTCTGCCACAACGGACGCAACTCGATGACGCTGCCCGAGGCGGCGGTCGACGCGCACATCCGCCACGGCGACCGGTTCGGGGCATGCTCGACCCAGGCCCGCGGGCGCGACGACCGTGGACGTGACGACCGTGGACGCGCGGACCAGAACCGTGACGACCGCGGCAGTGAGGCCCGTGGCCGTGGAAACGGCCGCGGAAACGGCCGAGGCCGCAACTAGACGGCCCGGCGCGACAGTCCGCCGAGCAGGTGCCAGACGGTGAGGGCGGCGAGCGTCGCCGTCCGCCCGTCGGCATCGTGCGGCGGGGATAGCTCCACGACGTCCGCAGAGGTCACGGCGGAGCTCGCGCCGCACGCTTCGGCCGCGCGGAGCCACACGGCGACCGGAAGCCCGCCGACGCCGGGCGCGCTCACCCCGGGCGCGCCATTGACGGCGTCGAGGTCGAACGATGCGAGCGTTCTGGGCGTGAGGCCGGCGACGAGTGCGTCGACGGCACCGAGGTCGAGATCCGGCGCCCACACGACGCGGCCGGGAACGCGGGCGTGCGCAGCCGCAACGCGCCACGGGAGCGCGCCGGCGAGCGTGTAGGACTGTGCGAGGCCGCTCGGGTGGTCGAGGGCCTGCCGGAACGGCGACCCGCTGTGGCCGAGGCCGTCCAGCGTCGGGCGCACGTCGGCGTGGGCGTCCCAGTTAAGCAACGCGACGGGCCGGCCGTGGGCGAGATAGCCGAGGGCGTGGCCATACGCCGTCTCGTGGCCGCCGCCGAGGACGAGCGGAAAGACGCCACGGTCCAGCAGCGCCGCCACGACGCGCCCCAGCGCGGCCTGGTCCGCCTCGACGTCGCCTGAGACCGGCACGTCGCCGAGGTCAGCCGTGGCGCCGAGCAAGTCCACGAAGGCATCGGGCGTGCGGGGGTCGGGCGTGAGCCGGTACAGCGCCTCGCGGATCGCCCGCGGCGCCTCGGCCGCCCCCGGCCGCCCGCCGTTGCGCGCGACGCCGGCGTCCGACGGAAAGCCGACGAGCGCGACGCGCGTCGCGGGTGTGATCTCGGTCTGCACGGCGAGCCATCGGCCGAGGCGCGGGTCGTCGACCGCCGAGGCGGGCGCGGCGACGCCGTGGGGGTTGAGCGTAGAGAACGTCACGGCGCGAGGCGGGTGGGACGCGCGCAAGGTCGCCCGCGACGCCCCGGCGGCGCCCGGCCGGCCGGCCTTCCCTGCGATTTCCCGCCGCGGGCGCGCGCGGCCTGCTACTCTCCGGCACGCCCTCCCCCGCCCGATGCCCTCGCCCATTGGCCTCCGCGACCAGACCCTCGCCGTCCTCGGGACAGGTAACATCGGCCGGGCCCTCCTCGGCGGGCTCCTTCGCGGCGGCGACGTGCCGGCCGAGCGCCTCCGCGCGACGCGCCGCAACCCGCTCGCGCTCGACGACCTCCGCGCGGCGCTTCCCGGCGTCGCCGTCTCGGCCGACAATGCCGAGGCGGTCCGCGGAGCGACCATCGTTGTGATCTCGGTCAAGCCGCAGAGCGCGGACGAACTGTTCGCGTCGGTTGCGGGCCACCTCGCGCCCGGGACGCTCGTTCTCTCGACGCTCGCCGGCGTCACGACGGAGCGCATCGCCGCAGCGCTCGGGCATTCCCTGCCCGTCGTCCGCGCGATGCCCAACACGCCCGCGCTCGTCGACGAGGGCGCGACGGCCATCGCCGCTGGCTCGCATGCGACGGCGGCACACCTCGTGCTCGCCCGCGACGTGTTCGCCGCCGTCGGCATCGTCGAGCTCGTCCACGAGTCGCTGATGGACGCCGTGACGGGCCTCTCGGGCTCGGGCCCGGCGTACGTCTTCATGGTCATCGAGGCGCTGACCGATGCGGGAGTGAAGCAGGGCCTGCCGCGCGCGGTCGCGCTCAAGCTCTCGGCCCAGACGGTCCTCGGGGCCGCACGCCTCGTCCTCGACACCGGCCGCCACCCGGCCATCCTCCGCGACGAGGTCACGACGCCCGGCGGGACGACGATCGCGGCCGTCGCCGAGTTGGAGCGCCACGGCCTGCGGACGATGCTCATCGACGCCGTCGCGACGGCGACGGCCCGCAGCCGCGAGCTCGGCCAGAGCTAACCCTCCCTGCCATGCCTCCTGACCCGTCCCCGCTCCGCCTCGGCATCCTCGGCGGCGGCCAGCTCGCTCGCATGACGGCCGTCGCCGCGCTGCGCCTCGGTATCCGCGTTCGCATCCTCACCGACACGGCAAGCGGCCCCGAGGCCGACTTCGCCGACGTCACCGTCGGCGACTGGACCGATGCCGAGACGCTGCGAGCGTTCGCAGACGGCTGCACGGCGGTGACGTGCGAGAGCGAGTGGGCACCGGTCGAGGCGCTCGTCGCGGCCGCCCCGGGGGTCGCCGTCTGGCCGGCCGCCGCGACGCTCGCGGCCGTCCGCCACAAAGGCCGACAGCGCGACGCACTCGCGGCGGCGGGCCTCCCGCAACCGCTCTATGCCCGCGCAGCGACGCTCGCCGAGGCGCAGGACGCGACGGCACGCTTCGGGGGCCGGGTCGTGTGCAAGCAGTTTGAGGGCTCGTACGACGGGTACGGCAATGCGACCTGCCGGACGCCTACGGAGGTCGCCGCCGCCTGGGACCGCCTCGCCGCGGCCGACGGCCTGCTCGTCGAGGCGTTCGTGCCGTTCGAGGCCGAGTTGGCCGTCACGGTCGCCCGGAGCCCCAATGGCGAGACTGCCGTGTACCCGGTCGTCCGGAGCGAGCACCGCGACCACCGCCTGCACGCGGCGACGCTCCCCTCGGGCGTGACCGAAGCCGTCGAGGCCGAGGCGCAGCGGGTTGCGCTGGCCGCGACCGAGGCACTCGCGACGGTCGGCGTCGCGACGGTCGAGTTGTTTTTCCAGCCGGGTGGGCCCGTCCTTATCAACGAAATCGCCCCGCGGCCGCACAACACGGCCCACGGGACGATCGAGGCGTGCCACACGTCGCAGTTCGAGAACGCCGTCCGGGCCGTCCTCGGGCTGCCGCTCGGGAGCGCGGCCCTGCGCGTGCCGGCGGCCTGCACGGTCAACGTGATCGGTGGTTCTGCGCAAGCGAATGCTGCTGATCTCGAAGCGGCCCTTCGGGTTGAGGGCGCGACGGTCCACCTCTACGGCAAGACCGAGTCCCACCCGCGGCGCAAGATGGGCCACGTCACCGCGACCGGCGCGACACCGGACAATGCCCGCCGCCGCGCTGAGGTTGCTGCCGAGCACCTGCGCCAGCGCTGACACGCCGCGCCCCTTCGGCCACGGCACGCGATCTTGCCGTTCCACGCTCCGCGCCCACGATGCCCGATTCACCGTCCCCACTCGTCGGCGTCGCGATGGGCTCTGAGTCCGACTGGCCGACGATGGAGGCCGCGGCCGACGTGCTCCGCACCTTCGGCGTGCCGTTTGAGGCGCGTGTCCTCTCAGCGCACCGCACACCCGACGCGATGGCGGACTACGCACGCTCGGCCGCGAGCCGTGGCCTCCGCGTGCTCGTCGCCGGGGCGGGCGGTGCGGCGCACCTGCCGGGCATGCTCGCGGCCTGGACCGTCCTCCCGGTCGTCGGCGTGCCCGTCGCGACCAGGCTCCTGAGCGGGCTCGACTCCCTCCTGTCGGTCGTGCAGATGCCCGGCGGCGTGCCCGTGGCGACCGTCGCGGTCGGCGGGGCGAAGAACGCCGGCCTGCTCGCCGTCCAGATTCTGGCGACGCACGACGCGCGCCTCACCGAGGCGCTCGACGCCTACCGGGCCGAGATGCGCGCGGCCGTCGACGAGATGGACCGCCGTGTGCAGCGCCTCGCATCGGCGCCTCGCGACGTGGCACCGTAAGCGGCCAGCCAGCACAGGTCGCCGTCAGGCCGCCGTGAGACGCGTCGCCGGGTCACCGTCGCGGGCGAGCAGGCGGTTCCAGCCGCGCACGAGCAGGCCCGACACGATGGCCCCGATGAGGGCCATCCCGGCGAGCGAGAACGTGAGCAGCCACTGCCCGCGCGGGTGCATTCCGAGCACGACCTGGTCGGTCTCGGTCGAGACGAGCAGTGGCACGCGGTACGTCTGGCCCTCGGGCGTCGCGTCGAGGCCGGCCTCGATCTCCTTGATGAGCACGAGCGGCATTTCGGCCGTGCGGAGCGTCGGCGCGGACGCGCCGGGCATCGTGTAGCGCAGGCGGACGGCGCCGTGCGTGATCTCGGACCGCTCGCGGAGGTCGAGCCCGAGCACGTCCGCCGTCACCGTCTCGCCCTGCTCGTAGACGGCGCGTTGCTGAAGGCCCGCCCGCGTCGTCGTGGCCGCGATTACGAGCAGCAGCATCGGCAGCGCCCAGAGCAGCCGCGCGACGGCAGGGTTCGAAAGGAAGTTCATCGGGTCGAGGGTCGGAGGGCAGAGGTCGGCGTACGGGGTGCGGCCGTCACGGTTCGGGCCTGCGGCGCCCGGTCGCAATCCTCACGCCGCGAAGAGGTAGGGCTTCCAGGCCTCCTCGGTCTCGCCGAGAAAGTCGCGCATGTACATCACGTGGCTCGGGCGGAACGGCGGCCGGTGGAGCGCCATCCCCGCTTCCTCGGGCGTGCGGCTGCCCTTGCGGTTGTTGCAGCGCGTGCACGCGGCGACGAGGTTCTCCCACGTCTCGGGTCCTCCGCGCGAGCGCGGCAGCACATGGTCCAGCGTCAGCCGCTCCGTCGCGCCGCAGTACTGGCACGCGTGGCCATCGCGGCGGAGCAGGTTGCGACGCGTCAGGAGCACCTTGCGGTACAGGACACGCACGTAGCCGCGGAGCCGGACGACGCTCGGCCACGGCAGGGTCGTCGTCGCCGCGCGGAGCGCGCGCCCGGCGTGCGCCTCGACGAGGTCCGCCTTGCGGAGCAACACCAGCACGACGGCCCGCTCGACGCTGCACACTGAGAGCGCCTGGAAGTCCGCGTTGAGCACGAGGACGTGGCCGGTGAGCCCGTTCATTGCCGGCCCGCCGGGCGCGGGACCGTCGGCGGGCACCGCACGGCAGAGAGCAGCAGGACCGGGACGGGGGTGGTGAAGGCGGTCGTGGCTGTGCAGCGGCCCGAGTGGCGCGCAGCAGTGACGTCAGGATACAACGACGCCCCCCGGAGACTCGTGCTCAGAGGGGCGTCGCGGGAGAGGCGGCGGCGACTAGCGCTCGCGGACCCAGTACTGCACGCGGCGCGTCAGCGCCGTGTCGAGGCCGACGTAGCCCCACACCTTGAGGCGGCCGTCGCTCTGGACCTGCATCTTGGCGCGGTACGTCCGGCCCGACTTCGGGTCCGTGATGCGGCCGCCCTCCCACGTGGTCCCGTTACGGCGGAAGCCGCTCAGGATCTCGGTCCCGCGGAGGTTCTGGCCGTTGAACCGCGCCGCGCAGTCGACGCACAGGCGACCCTCGGGCAGCAGGCGCACGATCTCACCGTGGAGCGTCCCGGCACGCTCGAAGACGCGGACGATGGATTTGGGCTGGTTGGTTTCCTCGTCGATGGTCCGCCACGTCCCGACGGGCGACTGGGCGAGGGCCGGCAGCGCGACGAGGAGCAGCGCGAGTGCCGCAGCGGCACGGGAAAAGGTCAGGGTCATCGTGGGGGAGAAAAAGGGAGGACTGCTGGAGGGGCCCGGTCGCCCGAAAGGGCTTCCACCGTGGAAGGTACACGACCGTTCTGGTTCTTCAACGCTTCCAAATCCCGTTCCGCATGCGGTCTGCGAAACAGGCCGTCCGAACACGCCCCAATTCCGCTCTCACGCGCGATTCGGCCGAAGGAGACCCGGAAACCCGCGTCGCGGGTGACGCGCACAGAGGACGCCCCGTTCGCACCTGACGACACTCCGGTGCCCGTGCCGTATAGCCCCGACGGGTCGCAGGCACTACGTCCGGAGCGCGCCCCGTTGCCCTGCGCGACGCCGATCTTCCCCACCATGCGCACGCCTCTCGTCCTGCTCGTCCTCGGCCTGGCCCTTCTCGGAGCGGCGCCACCGGCCCACGCACAGCCTCGCGCCGCGCCGACGCCTGCCGGCATCCAGGCCGAAGCCGAGGGGCATCTGGTGCGCAGCCTCACCGCCCTCGCCCTCGGGAAAGACAGTGCCGCCGTCCGCCACGCCGAGGCGGCCCTCGCCCTCGCGCCCGGCTCGGCGGCGCCGCTCGACCTGCTCGCGGAGGCGTACGAGGCCCTCGGCCGGCCGACGGACGCGCTCTACCATGCCGGCCTAGCGGCCGCCGCGGCGCCCGGCGAGGCGGGGGTCGCCGTGCGCCTCGCCCGCCTGCAGGCCGCCTCGGGACAGGCAGCAGCCGCGCTCGCGACGGCCGAGCGGGCCCGACGCCTCTCCCCCGCCGACGCGGAATCGCTCGCGCTCGTCGCCCGCCTGTACGCCGCCGCGGGGCGCCCCGCCGACGAACGGGCGGCGCTCGAAGACCTCGCCGCCCGCTACGGCGACCCCGCCGTCTGGCAGCGCCTCGCCGCTCTCTACGACCGCACCGGCGCGACGGACCAGGCACTCGCCGCACGCCGCACCGCAGGCCTTGCAGAAACGGCCGCCTCCGCCCCGGCTGCCAGCCCCCCCGGCTACACCGCGCCCCCCCCCGTCCTTTCAGCCGACGCTGCGCTCGCCATCGTCGCCGACGACCCGCGGCGACTCGACGCATGGGCGGCCGCGCTTACCGCCCTCGCCACCTCAGGCGACCCTCGCGCCGGAGACACGGCCGACGAGGCGACGCTCCTGTTCCCGACACTCCCGGCCATCCTCGCGCCCGCCGCCGAGGCGTACCTCGCCGCCGGGCGTCCCGCCGATGCCGCCCGCGCCGCCCGAGCTGGCCTCGCTGCTCTCGA
>DASWMO010000157.1:0-4043 GCA_036399715.1 Rubricoccaceae bacterium | reverse complement strand
CGGGCCAGAGCCTCGCCGGCTCGGTCGTCGCATCCGACGCCATCTTCCCCTTCCCCGACGGCCTCCTCGCCGCCGCCGACGCCGGCGCGACCGCCGCCGTCCAGCCCGGCGGCTCCGTCCGCGACGCCGACGTGATCGCCGCCGCCGACGCGCGCGGCATGGCGATGGTCTTCACGGGCACGCGGCACTTCCGCCACTGACGGAAGGTGGAAGGGGTGCCAGGTACACGGGTGGGAGGGCAAAGGCGTCTGCTTTGTTCAGCCTCGCCGTTCACCCTTCAACCCGTCCACCTCTCCACCCTTCCGCCCTCCGATGATCTGCACGCGCGATGCCTCCGGCTGGGAGGTGATCTACCAGGACGCCCACGCGCGTGTCGCCGGGGACCTCCTGCGGCCGCTCCGTGCCGAGTTCCGCCCCGGCCCGGCCGGCGGCCTGGACCGCTGGGACGAACTCCTCTACGCGACGGCCCTCCACGACAACGGCTGGCAGGAGTGGGAGCCCGGGCAGCACCGGACGGACCTCGGCGCGCCGCGCGGGTTTGAGGACACGACGATGCCCGACGTCGTGGCGCAGTCCGAGCGCGCCCTCGGGCGCGTCCGCCACGCGAGCCTCTTCGCCGCCCTCCTCGTCGCCGAGCACGTCCGGAGCCTCTACCGGACGTTCGACGACCCGGGCGTACGGGCGATGCTGACCGCGCACGGCCCGCTGCGGGCACGGTGGCGGCGCACGCTCGGCGTCACGCAGGCCGACGTCGACCGGCACTATGCGCTCCTGCGGTGGGCGGACACGCTCTCGCTCCACCTCTGCGCCCGGCGGATGCCCATCGACGCGCTCCGCATCGAGGTCGGCAGCCTCGAACGCGGCGGCGAGCGGACGTTCGCGTGGCAACGCCCCGACGGGACGGTCGGGCTGGACCCATGGCCGTACGACGCGCGCGAGGTGACGGTCCGAACCGAGGCGTACCTCCTCACCCGCCTCGCGTATCCCTCCGACCCCGCGCTCGCGACGGCGCTCGCCCGCGCCCGCGTCCGGCCGGCCGTTTGGACGCTCCAGCCCGATGCCCGCTGACGCGGCACGTATCCAGGCACGGCTCCAGGCACGGCGGCGTGGCAAAGAATCCGGGGAGACCCGCAGGACGAGTGCCCGCCCGGGCTAGCTTGGCCGCGCGCGCGCGCCGTTGGGGCGCCTCGCGGACAGAGCGCCCATGCGCGGCTGTCCCGGTCCCGCCCCGACGGCGCACGCGTCCCTGACGCCCTCGCCACGCCCCCTACCCCGTGCTCAACCCGTTCTCGGTCGACGTCGCCATTGACCTCGGCACCGCCAACACGCTCATCCACGTCCAGGACAAGGGCATCATCCTCAACGAGCCGTCCATCGTCGCCGTAGACCGCCGCACGGGCCGGCCGGTCGCCATCGGGCAGGAGGCGCTCCTGATGCACGAGCGGACGCACAAGGACATCGAGACGATTCGCCCGCTCAACGACGGCGTCATCGCAGACTTCTCCATCGCCGACGCGCTCATCAAGGGCCTTATCAAACGCGTTCGTCCGAACTGGTTCTCGTCGATTGGCCGGATGGTGATCTGCGTGCCCTCGGGCATCACCGAGGTCGAGCGCCGCGCGGTCAAGGACGCTGCCGTCTCCGCCGGCGCCCGCGAGGTCCGCCTCATCGACGAGCCGATGGCCGCGGCCATCGGGATCGGGCTCAACGTCATGGAGCCCGTCGGCAACATGATCGTCGACATCGGCGGCGGGACGACCGAGATCGCGGTCATCGCGCTCAACGGCATCGTCGTCGACGAGTCGATCCGCATCGGCGGCAACGAGCTCGACGAGGCTGTGATGCAGTACTTCAAGAAGCACCACAACCTGCTCATCGGCAACCGGACGGCCGAGCGGATCAAGTGCGAGATCGGCTCGGCGACGAAGCTCGACCCTGAGCTCGAGCTGACGGTGAAGGGCCGCGACCTCGTGACCGGCGTCCCGAAGTCGCGCGTCGTGTCCTCCGAGGACGTCCGCGAGGCGCTCCGGCCGGCCGTCAACCAGATCGCCGGGGCGGTCGTGCGCGCGCTTGAGCGGACGCCGCCCGAGCTCGGCGGCGACGTCCTCGACCGCGGCATCATGCTGACGGGCGGCGGGGCCCTCCTGAAGGGCCTCGACGAGTACCTCCGCGAGCGGACCGAGCTGCCGGTCTTTGTCGCCGAGGACCCGCTCACGGCCGTCGTTCGCGGCACGGGCAAGGTCCTCGAAAACATGGACACCTACTTCCAGGTGCTCTCGAACTGAGTGGCTGCTGAGCCGGTAGCAGACGGTTCGTCCTCGGAGGCGGGCGAGTCGCCTCCCCTGCCGGTCTCCTCACCCGACCCCGCGTTATGGCGATTGCACAGACCGTCTGGGAGCGCTCGCGCGAGACCGTCGCGTTCGTCGTGCTGCTGCTCGTCGCGCTCGGGATCTTCGTCGGGCGCAACGGTCCCGTCCTGCGGGCCGTCCGCGCGGCGAGCCTCGCCGCGACGGCGCCCGTCGAAGGTGTCTTCGCGCGCGTGGCGCGCTTCCAGGGCGCGCTCGGCGAGAACGACCGCCTCCGCGAGACGACAGCCGAGCTCTCGACCGATGTCGCTCGCCTTCGCGAGGCCTCGGCCGAGAACGCGCAGCTGCGGCGCCTGCTCGGCTTCCAGGACTCGCTGAACGTGCCGCGCGTCGTCGCCCGCGTCGTCGCGAAGGACCTCACCGGCCAGGCCAACCTGCTGACGATCGACGCGGGCTCGGCCGACGGCGTCGAGGCCGGCATGCCCGTGATCTCGGAGCGCGGCATCGTCGGCAAGGTGGTCCTCACGAGCCGCAACTACGCCGTCGTGATGCCGCACCAGAACACGCAGTTCGTCGTCCCGGCGACGCTCGACGCGCTCGGCCGCGACGGCGTCGTGCGGTGGGACGGCGCGGCCTTCGACCGGCTCACGATGGAGTACGTCGTCAAGACCGAGCCCGTCACGCGCGGCATGCTCGTGACGACGAGCCGTTACTCGGACGTCTTCCCGGCAGGCACGCCCGTCGGGCGCGTGGACACGGCCTACGCCGCGCGCGGCCGCAACGACTACATCATCCACCTCACGCCCGCCTCGCCGATTAGCGAGGTCGGCTACGTGTACGTGCTCAAGGTGCGCCCCGACCCCGAGCGGATCCTGCTCGAAGAGGCCGCCCGCGACTCGCTCGGCATCGCGCGCGCCTCGGCCGCCCTCCGGCAGCAGCAGGCCGCGGACTCGGCCGCTGTCGCGCCGTAGCCGCCGCGCGGCGCCCGCTCGCATTTCGGGCGCCGACACTACCTTTTGGGCGGCTCTCGTTGGGCTATCGCCCCGCTTCCCCCCGGCTCCGATGATCCGTTCCGTCTTTCTGCTCGTGCTCGCGGCCGTCGCCGCCTGGAGCGCGCCCGCGTCCGCCCAGCCGCGGAGCCTCGTCGCGAGCCGCATCGCCGAGATTCTCGGCGACGAGGACTTCGACAGCGCCTACTGGGGCGCGCTCGTCGTGGACCTCGATACGGGCGACCGGCTCTACGAGTCCAACGCCTACGGACGCTTCATCCCGGCGTCCAACATGAAGCTCTTCACGACGGCTGCCGCGCTCGACGCGCTCGGGCCGCGCTTCCGCTACGCGACGCGCCTCTACGCCGACGGCGACATCCAGAACGGGACGCTGCTCGGGTCGCTCGTCGTCCGCGGCTCCGGCGACCCGACCTTCGGCGGGCGCTACACGGCCGGCGACATGACGATGGCCTTCCGCGGCTGGGCGGACAGCCTCCGCGCGGCCGGCGTCCGCCGCGTCGTCGGGCCGGTCGTCGGCGACGACGACGTGTTCGACGACCTCGGGCTGGGCAAGGGCTGGGCGTGGGACGATCTGGTGTACGCGTATGCCGCGCCCGTCTCGGGCCTGCAGTTCAACGAGGGCACAGTCGAGATCGCCGCGACGGGGACAACCCTCGGGCAGCCGGCCATGCTCGCGGTCACGCCGGACAACGGCTACGCCCGCCTCGTCAACCTCACCACGACCGGC